>NZ_NMPS01000243.1:0-272 GCF_002261125.1 Siphonobacter sp. BAB-5385
TCCTCTTGCTCAGGGCCACCGCATTGCTGAGGAGATAGGCGGCTTTTCGCGATAGGACGGGGCCTGATTTTATGCAGTCCATGCAGTTATTCGACTGTATTTTAACAACTACGAACACTTAACCAACAACTAAATGAAATGTCAGAAGATGTAAACCTCTCCCGACCGTAAGCCATTCCATGGGGGCCCCATGGAATGGCAACTGAACGACCTGCGACAGCCGCAACGCGGTGGCCAAGAGCGGGCTGTCGTTAGGCGTGGAGAGGTCCAGC
>NZ_NMPS01000244.1:0-29596 GCF_002261125.1 Siphonobacter sp. BAB-5385
AGCCTGGAAGGCTCAGGGGCTACCGAACAGCCATGGCTGCAGGAACAAACCTAGTCTAGATGAATAACGAACTTCTAAAACGGCCAGGGCAATACCTAAACTTCATCCCCAATTCAACACCACCATTCTGCGGTTAAACCATCATTCCCGACAATTGACGAACCCTGTCCTACTACAGGTCTAAGCAATACGAGATCTTTGCTGCCGACAATCAACCTTCAATCTTTTCATTCTATGAATGCTTTTTCCTTCGTCAGTAAGTCGTTTTTCGTACTCTTAGTGTTGCTGGCCAGTCTCAGTTCCTGTCAGAAATCCGAAAAAGATCCGGAACCTGAACCCGAGCCAGAGCCCGTAACAGACTTAGCCACGAAAGTGGCGGGCAAGTATGTCTTCAGGAAAATCGTTGTTAATGGTAAGCTGGAATATACCGCAGAAGAGGCGGGGATGCAGGGCTCGATTACGCTGACGCGTAAAGCTACTTCAAAAGTGTCTATGGCCGTTAAAATTCAGCATACGGACGACAATTCCGATTTTCTCAATCAGGTGGTAGAAAATCTGGCCGTGACCGAAGGCTCGGGTGGCGGATACATCCTCAGTGCTAACGGCAACCAGCTGGCCACAACCGCGGGAAAAACGCTTACGCTGACCGTAACTGATGGCGAGGGCAATCGCTATGTACTGACGAATACAAAATAGTACGCATAAAAAAACGGCCGTTTCCACTGAGAGAAAACGGCCGTTTTTTTATGCGTTTATCACTGCGAAGGAATCTTTCATCAGGCTCAGGGCATCACGACCCAGATTCCAGCGATTCAGAATATTAATCTTCCGTACCACTTCCGGATCTTTGGGCTGGTCGGGTTCCTGATAATAATCTTTCATCAAACCCGTCATTCCCGTTACAATTTCCGCCGTTGTTCCTGCCACTAAACGTTCAGGATCTTGCTGAGCGAGCTGAATCAGGGCCCGAACCATCGAAAAGGTATAGAAACCGCAGTCAATGTCCTGATGCCGGATTGGTACGCCATCGTGCAAACGTTGCAACGTTACCGAACCATCCTCCAGCAGATCCGAAGCCCGCAGGTTTTCTTCCGGCTGTGGAAAGGCCAGATCCAGTTTATGTTTGAATTTATCCCACCAGGGCGGCAACGCACCCGGTCGCAGGGTATCACAAAACAATACACGTTGGGGCAACGCTGGCTGGTGAGGATTCATCAATAACAGAGCCGCTCCGAGGTGTCGGTCATCCGCCGCATGCCGCCGCTGGATCACAAAACACTGCGTCTGTTCCACGCCCTTCGCTGCCAGTGCTTCGGTTTGTTCTTTTACCAGGTACAGGGATTCCATCATGTACCCTTCCGTAATGACATGAATGGGCAGTTGTGACGTTTCTTTCGCATCCTGTTTCAGCTGATCTGCCAGTAGTTGCAGGGCCATAGCATCCGTTCGACGCGTACCAAAGTACATACCAATGTTTTCCTCCCCGCCGCTCGTATGTTCCACGGTATTACCGTGAACATCCTGCCGGGTAACGGAATGATAGCGGAAACAAACTTCCCGGTGCTCGCGGTGAGCGGCCAGGTTGTATAGTCGTTTCTCAAAAGTCGATAACAATGGCTCGTAGGCGTCCAGCGAAAAATATACCTCGCTGGCGGGCCGAAGCAGGTGCCGGGCAATCGCCTCGTCCTGCAGTAAGTATTCAAAAGCGTCTTCGCGGTGCTGAAAAAAGCTTCGCAAGGCTCCGTTTTCAATAAACTCCTCGCGACTATTCGCGTCGCCGGTATTCGATTCCGTACCCTGATCAATCCATTTATTCAGAAACACACGCATTTGCTCATCAAAAGCCTGATTGGCCTGGATAGCTCCTTCGTTGGTTGCGGCAATGGTTTCTAGTGGGGCAATGAACCGTTGTTCATCGAGGGTACTGGTTTGAGTCATTTTCGGTAGTAAAAAGTTAGGTACGCGTTAGGCAATAGGAAATGTTCAGGCATACCAGATGCTAGGAATAGATACCTGTACAGCCAATAAATAACTAAGGAATTAAGATTGAAGGAGTCGTTTGGATGAGGTGTGCAACCGTCTCACAAGATACTACTTTCTTTACAATTTTTTGAAGGAAAACATTCGTCTCAATCCTTAAATTTTCATTTATCTTCTATTTCTCTAAAAATGCAGTTCAATCGCAGCCTACTTCCTCTGTTTTTAATAATTTCTTAATATTCCAGCCTGAGCGGAAGCCAGAGGGTCTTCTTCAGAAAAAACGCCAGCCCTGTTCAGAGCTGGCGTTGCTTTGCACTAGGTATTTCGGGAATCGAGCAGTCGCGGCGGTACGTATAACTCGCCCGTTGTAGCATCGATCAGACCGTTCTTTTCATCCTCAATATTGGTCGCTTGTGTATATACGTCACCCGAAATAGGACGCTTTCGGAGTTCTTCTTTGAAGAGCCGAATCTGCTCGGCCCGCTGCTCATTGTCCTGAGGACCACCGTAATCCGCGAATCCAAAGCCACCCCATTCACTCACAATCAGGGGTACCTGCTTGCGGAAAAAGAAAGGATCGCCCACCACGAGCGGAAAAGCCGCCACCCGGTCCAGATTACCAGCCACCAGTTCGTCGAGCTGCTGCTTCCAGCGTTCCAGCTCATTGGCGTAGATGTGGGCCGTCATCAAATCCGACTTCAAGCGACCTTCAAAAGAGATATGCCGCCAGCCGTCGTTGTCTACCACCAGAAACTGCGGATACGCAAGTTGCATGAAGTGGTACATATCCATAATGTACTGCCGGGTTTCGGGATTGGTCGCAATGTCCTGAGCCCCCCAGTCTTCATTGTACAGACTCCAGATCACTACCGACGGGTGCGTAGCAATCAGAGCCAGCATTCGCATGAGTTCTTCCCGGTGATTGGCCCGGCTTTCCGGGCTGGAACGGTGCGGACTTGGTACTTCCACCCATAACAGCAGGCCCATGCGGTCGGCCAGTTTGTAAATGCGGGGATCAACCCCCGCAATGTGAATACGCACCAGATTACAGCCCAGCTCCTTCATCGCGTACATGTGCTGTTTGATCTCTTCGTATGTAGCTGCCCCGGGCTGGTACAGAATACCATCCAGGTAAACGGGTTCGTGGTTGAGATACAGACGGGAGCCGCGGGCTTCGAATTTGCGTAGGCCAAACAGCGTTTCAATGGTAGCAGCATAACCGTTCGCATCCACCAGCTCCGCTTCCAGTCGATACTGGTAGGGCGATTCGGGCGACCAGTACTGAGCATCGGGAATGGCCAGTACCAGTCGCTGATTCTTCTGCCCGGCTTCGAGTACCAATGTAAATTCATCCTCGGCAACGGGCGGGGTATCGGGTGTTTTGTCAAAGACTTTCAGGCGAATCCGGTACGTGCCCGGATCATGAATACGAGTGGTCACGGTAAACCGGACCAGATTATCCTCAATGATACTAACGACGCCCACGCGGGAACGTAGCCGATTCCGCTCGACGGTTTCCAGCCATACACTCCGAACCGGTCCCGTATAGGTCTGGTACCAGATGCCGCCCCGCTTGTACACGTAAGATTCCTGCTTGCCCCGTGGAATATCGGCGTTCATGGTACTGACAATGCGTACCGTAAGGCGATTGCTGGGTCGCAGGATTTTTTCTTCCAGTTCGTACGAGAAGGAGGTGTACTCGCCAATGTGTTTGGCCTCCCCTTCAATCGTCACCAACGGAAAGCCATTCAACCAAACCTGCGTTTCGTAACCGCAGGCTCCAAAAGTGAGTTGCAGAAGCGAGTTTTCTTTTTCACCGACGGATACCGGCCATTCAAAATCCCGTTCGTACCAAACCACCACCTGATCCCGCCAGCCTTTCTGTTCTCGCTTACCCTGAGCTAAATGAGCTTCCACACTGCCGGGCCACTGGGCTTCATCCTCGTAGGGATGGTTGACATACCAGTTTTCCTGCAAACCTTTATCTTCCAGATCCAGAGCAAATCGCCAGGTGCCATCCAGCAAAATAAAATCGTTGGGGCGTATAACGGCTCGCGGCAGGGGGCTTACAAACGTGTCTTCCGCGAGGTCTTCTTCTTTACATTTGGCTAATCCGTAGTTCGGATGCCCGGTCCCATGATCCAGCTCCATCGTTAACAAGAGTTATGTACGTACTACTGACAGCAAGCCCGAAACAAACTGTGCCAGTAGTGGTCTCTCGTCAATGGGCTCCGTCGATTGTATCCCGCTTTTCTTTGGTAAGCACGGGTTTATAGGTCACATTCGTAATTTTCAGAACCACCGGATTGGGCCACTGATTATTGGTATATAATCGCTGCCCGTTCACGGCACTCACCGCCAAGCCAAATGCCGTGGGTTGTACCGATACACTGGCGTCAAAGCCCTGCCGGTATTCGACCAGCTCACTGGCGTAACCGAGTACCTGTACCTTCGTCTGAGCAGTACCTTCCAGCGAGTGAAAAATAAAGTCTTTCCGCTCGCCGTACTTCCATTCCTTGCCGCCGGGCACAAACACGTACACGGCGTTCTCCTCTTTCGCTTTCGTAAACCAGTAGTGCCCCTCCCGAATCAGCGGCCAGGGCCGAATGTTGGCAACGCTTTCCTGATTGACCAATTGCCACAGGGCGACTTCGCGTAATAAAGCTTCCTGCTCAATCTGGATTTCGCCGTTGGGTTTAGGGCCTACGTTAAGCAGCAGATTCCCCCCCTTGGCCCGGGTTTCGATGAGCATGTTGATAATCTCGGTACCCGACTTGTGGGGGTCGTTGGTGGGTTTGTACTGCCAGTCGGTGCCCATTGTAAAACAGGCTTCCCAGGGACCGGGAATGGGCTGGTCAGGTAGCGTTTGTTCGGGCGTATTCATCTGCCCGCGGGTCACGACCACATTTGGCTGTAATTGCCAGGCGTATTCCTTCAAACCTTCCGCCGGGCCGTCGAAAAAGAGTACGTCAATGGTACCGTAGTTGGTCAATAGTTCTTTGATTTGGCGTTTGTCGTAGGCCATCAGTTCGGCGTTGTTGGCCGGGTAGTGCTGCGGGTGCTGCAAACGACCAATGGGGATTTGATGCTGGTACAGGAAATAAAAATCTTCGGGCGAAAAATATAGCCCAATGGCAATCCCCTGCTTCCGAAACGCCTCAATCACTTCTTTGAGAATATCCCGTTTAACCGGCGTCTGCATGACCTGGAATTTCGTCGTTTGCGTATTCCACATACAAAAACCCGAATGATGTTTGGCCGTAAAGACGACGTATTTCATGCCCGCGAGTTTCGCCAGTACGGCCCATTCCTCGGGGTCGAATTTTTTAGGGTTGAAGGTTTTCGGTAATTCAGTGGTAAACCGCTGGAGGTAATCATTGGACGCTCCAGCCATGGAATGACTGATCACGGCTCCGACCTGCGAATCCAGGCTCCAGTGGATAAACATACCAAAGCCCAGATCCATGAACCAGGCTTCGCGTTCGGGCTTGTTACTTGTTTGCTGGGCTGCGGCTATCGCGGCCCATAGGACTAGAGGAAGCAGGAAAATCGTTTTTTTCATGGATTCAGGGAATGAGTTCACCCACCAGTAACAGCTGCCCGGCGTAACAGGCGTTTTCTTCGTACCGACGCGGTTCATCGATGGTTTCATTGCGGGCCTTGAGAATCTTGGCCTTGTCTAGTTTTTCGCCGGAAACCCGGAACCGGAAGGTATGCTCCTTTTGCGGGTCGATGGGGAGTACAAAGAAATTAGAGCGGTAATACGTACAATACGCGTCAAAGCGGTCAATTTTCTGCTGATAATCCGAATCAAGTTCCAGCACGTATTGACCGCAGCCGGGTCCCATGACGTCATACAAGCCGCAGGCCTGCCCTTTCATGCGTACTTCCAGGTAATCGCCAGGTTGGGTGGATTTGAGCAAACGAGTAAAACGGTTTTTCATCAACCGGGCCACCGTATCCGTTTCGGGCGTCAGTACCTGCCAGTTGCCCTGCCGTTTGAGTTGTTCGAAAGGAACCATCCGGGCCGCCTCCCAGTGATCCGCGACGTACGGTTTGGGGAGGAGGTGAGCCTTCAGCGTAGATTGTTGCGAGGAAAGTTGTTGTAAAGCCTCATCCAGTGCTTCCGCGTACAGGGCGTGACCGGTTTCGGCGTAGGGATGCACGTTGTCCGCGGAAAAAACGATTTTGTCGGGATGCTCTTCACGTTTTCCCTTGAAAAGTAACGTTCCTTCTTTCGCCAGAGCCGCTACTTTTAAACCCATACACACACTCGGCACGCCGTAGTGCTCGGCAATCTGTTCCATGGCCAGTGCGGAAGGCGGCAATTTCCCCCGCTGGAAATACGGAGCCAGATCGGCCGTAATCGTGTACACGAAACAAATATCGATCTGCGGATTTTGCCGCCAGATTTTGCGTACAATCCCTTCCATCGCCCGGTAAATCTGCTCGGGCTTTTTGCCGTTGTCGTTCACAGCAAATTCCACGAAGACCAAGTCGGGTTTTTGATCCAGTATCTGCGGCTGAACCCGAAACACGCCTAAATCTGAACCCGTACCGCCTACACCCGCATTGATGCCCGAAAATTGAGCCTTTGGATAGCGTTTCTGTAAGCCTTGTACCGACTGCTCCCGCCAGCCTTTCCCCGCTTCGGTGATACTGCCGCCCAAGTAACCGATCGTCAGGTTTTTCCCGGCTTTAATTTTCTGAAAAAAGAAGGGCAATCCCTGCCGCGATCGGAGTAAACGGGCATTCTCCAGTGAATCGGACTGAGCTCGTACGAGCCTGACAGGAAAAGAAAAAAGAATAGCAGGTAACGCTTCATGCACTTGACTTTCGTTTGTACGCCTAAACCTACGGAAGCGGCAAATGTTTCGTTGCCGCTTCCGGGGGCATTCAGTACCCTTCGTTTTGGGTGAGTTTGGGGTTATACTGACGTTCGGATAAAGGCAGGGGAAATAAGGTTTGATAAGCCTGTACCTGCACCACACTACCGCCGCTGTTCACAAACAAACCATTATTTGGAACCTGAGGTGTAGAGGGAATCTGAGCGTACTTGGTGTAAAACGCGTTCAGTACAGGCAACAGGCGATTTGTTCGTACCAGATCAAACCAGCGATGGCCTTCGTAACTGAGTTCCAGGCGGCGTTCGTTTTCCAGAGCCAATCGTAGCTGAGCCTGACTCTGATTCGCTAGCGGCGACAGTCCGGCCCGGGTCCGAACGGTATTCAGATACGCGAGGGCCTCCGTGGCTTGTCCCCCTTCATTCAGGGCCTCCGCGTACATTAGCAGTACATCGGCGTACCGCAGCACAATCCAGTCGTTGTCGCCATCATTCCGGGCAAAAGGAGCCCCGTTGACGATGTACTTGCGGGTATAATAATCGGACGTGGCAGCACTGTTTCCTTTCGTGTAATAACCGACCGATACCGCCTTCCGCCGATCCCCTTCAGGAAAGGCATTCGCCAGATCCTGCCGGATCATGGGTCCACCCGACAAACCCACCCGGATGATGTCCGTACCCGAATACGTCGGCAGGAAATTACTGGCAAAGCCACTGCCCAGACTCACGCCGCCGGACAGGTACCGAACCGCAAACAGAATCTCCTTATTCATCTCGTTGGCCGTCGAGAACACGTTGTCATAATTGGTTTCCAGCGTATGTATGCTCGCCAGATTTCCTGCTGTCGCAGTACCCGGAATCAGCTCGCCCAGTACGGCGGCGGCCTGCTGGTACTGGCCCTGCGTCAGCAGTACTTTTCCCAGCAATCCCTTGGCCGCCGTGCGGGTGGCCCGGCCCAGATCAGCCGCTGGATAGGTACTGGGTAATCCGGCAGCGGCTTCACGTAAATCTTTGGTAATCTGAGCGTATACTTCGGTAGCGGGCGTGCGACCATAGTCGTAGGCTTTCTGATAATTGTCGCCCAGATCTTCCGTCACCAGCGGTACCGCTCCCCAGATGCGTACCAGATTGAAGTAATTCAAGGCCCGGATAAATTTCATTTCGGCCAGGTACCGATTCCGCAACGTCGTATCCATCGATACTGCTCCGGCCCGAGCCAGTACGGTGTTTGCCCGACTGATGCAGCGGTACGAATCCGTCCACATGGTTTGTAGGTTGGGGTTGTTTTCTTCCACGTTAAAAATGGAAAAGAAATACCGGGCATTGGCCGAAACGGGTTCGTAGGCATTGTCACTCGCCATCTCCCCGAATATGAAATAGCTATTGTTGTAAATGGGCTGCAACTGACTGTACACGCCCGTCACGGCAGCGGATACGTTGGTAGCCGTGCTGAAGAGTTTATCCGTAGGAATTTTGGTAGGGTCCGTTAATTCCATAAAGCTTTGCTGACAGGAAACCAGAAAGCCCGTAACCAGCAGGAGTATAAGCAAAAGTCGTTTCATACGATTGAATTTCTTAGGATTAAAAACCCAGATTGAGACCAACGGTGATGGTACGAGCCAACGGATAAGAAGCCGAATCGTAGCCGTAGGTTGGAGCCGTGGTATTGCCGTTGTCGTTGGCTTCGGGGTTGTAGCCGATGTACTTGGTGAAGGTGTAGAGGTTCTGACCGCTCACGTAGAGACGTGCCTGTTCGAATTTCCAGCGTTTTATGACTTCCGAGGGCAAACTGTAACCGAACGAAACCGTACGGATTCGTAAGAACGAAGCATCGTAGACGTAGCGACTCGACGGGTTATTGGCTCCGCCCGACGCGGTATTCGTAGCCCGGGGTTGCCAGCCATTACCCGGGTCACTCGGCGAACGCCAGCGGTTGGCGACATCGGTGATGGTATTGGCATTGCCGTTGAAGAAATAACCTGAACGCAACCATTGAGCCCAGATTTTATTCCCTTGTGAACCCTGCAGGATGATGTTCAGATCGAAACCTTTCCAGCTCAGCGTATTGGTAAGTCCGTACGTGAATTTGGGTAGCGGATTGCCGAGGTAGGTCAAGTCTGAGGCGTTGATTTTTCCGTCGCCATTCACGTCCTCGTATTTGATGTCCCCCGGTTTGGAACCGCCGCTGGCCCAGGTTGCTCCCGCATCCACCTCCGACTGATCGCGAAATACGCCAATCTGCCGGTAGCCGTAAAATTCACCCAGCGGCATCCCCGGAATCACGATGGCGTAGTTGGTGAAACCACCCGCACTGTAGTATATGGGTTTGTCCGTCACCAGTGAGACGACGCGATTCTGGTTGAAGGAAATGTTACCGTTAGTCGTCCAACTCAGGTCTCCGCTGCTTACGTTGCGGGACGTAATCGACAGTTCCAGCCCCTTGTTTTCAATCTTACCAATGTTTTCCAGCACCGAACCCGCGATTCCCACAATTGCCGGAACGTTTCGGTTATTGAGCAGTCCCGTCGTGAGGCGTTGATAGACGTCGGCAGTTAAAGAGATCCGGTCTTTCCACAGGCCCAGTTCCAGTCCCAGATCGGTTTGCTGATTGGTTTCCCAGGTCAGGCCCGCGTTGGCAATGTTGGTTGCTGCGTAGCCGTACACCCGATTCCCCGCTCCCGAACCAAAGGCGTAGTTCGCCTGCGTCGCGTAGCTTTGCGAGGCGTAATTGCCAATGTTGTTATTACCCGTCAGACCATAACTGCCGCGAATTTTCAGATCGCTGATGATCGCTACGGATTTCATGAAGTTCTCTTCCGACAACCGCCAGGCTGCAGATACCGAAGGGAACGTAGCGTAGCGGTTGTTCGCCCCAAATCGGGAGGAACCATCCCGCCGAATGGCCGCCGACAACAGGTATTTATCCTTATAGCTGTAGTTCACCCGACCCAACCAGGAAACCAGGTTGTTTTTGGAATACGAATTGGTCGCCGTCGTGGTACCCGCCCCGCTGATGTTCGTAATCAGATCGTTGACAAAACTGCCGTTCACGCCCGTAATCACGTTGCCCGAACCCACCGCAGATTGAGCGGTATACCCCGCCAGCAGATCAAAGGAATGATCCGCTCCGATGGTTTTGCGGTAGTGCAGGGTGTTCTCCCAGAGCCAGTTAGAGCTGGTATTCAACCGCTTGGCCGCCGCAATGTTATTCACCAGAGGATTACTGATGTTAGCCGTGGGAGCCGTATTGGAAGGCATGGTCGCGGGTACAAACTGATTCCGGGTATCGGTATTATATTCAACACCAAAACTGGTTTTGACGCTTAAATCCGGAATAATCTCCCATTCGACGAAGGAGTTGGCCAGAAACCGGGGACTACTCCCCCGATCCCGGTACTGATCGAACTGTACCGTTGGTCCGCGGAAATTGGGCGAAATGGAATTGGCTCCCTGCGTCAGCGGATAATTGTTCGTATTAGCGTAATCGCCATTGGGCAGGCGTTCGGGAAACAGCGAAGGCATCACCAGAGCCGCCGCAATCGGGTCAGTACCCACGGCAATGACGGAAGCGTCGTTCGTTCCGGCGACGGTCTGATACTTCGTGTTGGTTAGCGAAGGAGCCAGTACGACTCCCGCCCGTACGCGTTTCGAAAGCTGGGCTTCCAGATTGGCCCGTAGCGTGAATCGCTCAAATTCAGTAGCTTTGAGAATTCCTTCCTGTTTTAAATAGGAGCCCGACACATGGTAGCGAATTTTCTCACTGCCACCCGAAGCCGACAATTCCTGTTGCGTCATCAGAGCCTGCCGATAGATGGCATCCTGCCAGTCTGTTTGGGGCAGATCGGCGGGTGGGTTGTCGTAAAACGCGTAGTACTTGAGTCCCGCATTCACCGCCGATTCCTTCGAGAAATCAATGAACTGGGCGTTGTTCATCAGCGAAATTTTCCGGGCAATGTTTTGTACACCGACGAAGGTGTTAAAGTTGATCCGCGTTTTGCCGGGCGTACCGCGTTTAGTCGTGACCAGAATCACGCCATTACCGCCCCGCGACCCGTAAATGGCCGCGGCGGCGGCATCTTTCAATACTTCGATGGATTGGATATCACCGGGATTGATTTGGTTGAAATTGTCGGCACCCGCCAGCGGATAGCCATCGACCACGTACAGCGGACTGTTTCCGGCCCCGAGCGAACCCACGCCCCGAATCCGGATGACGGGAGCCGCTCCCGGCTGCCCACCCGTCTGGGCAATGTTCACGCCCGAGACCTGAGCCGCCAGAGCCTGGGCCGGATTGGCTACCGGAATATCTTTTAGTTGTTTGGACGAAACGGAACTCACCGCCGTGGACAAGGCCTTGCGACTCTGCTCGCCGTACCCAACAACCACGACTTCGTTCAGGGCCTGGGCATCTGCCACCAGAGCTACCTCAATGGAGGTGCGACTGCCTACGGCAATTTCCTGTTTTACGTAGCCAATCGAAGAAAAAATCAGTGTACCGTCCGTTGTGGTGGTTCGCAGGGTAAACCGCCCTTCGGCGTCCGTGGAGGTACCTATGGACGTGCCTTTGAGTAGTACGTTTACGCCGGGTAAGCCTTGTCCACCTTCGGCCGTCACCCGACCCGAAAGGGTTCGTTCCTGAGCCCATCCCGCCAAAGGTAAGATCAGTAAAAGAGAAAAGTATACTAATAAACGCATACAAAAAATAGGTTTAGATGAATGGACCAACCAGTCTTTGGGGTTTTCCCGCTCCTGAAAACCCTGCATATAACGGATCATAATTTATCCTAGAAAAATGCAATAAAAGACGAGGTAAAGTAACTACCGGAGCGGTTGAAACCAGGGATGGAGATGTTGCAAAAGCCGATGGAAATGTTGCGTATTGCTTCAATGAAAGCCTTTTCTGTGAATTCCTTCGGTCTGGAAGAGGGTTTAGAAACAAAAACGTCCACCGGAGCGGGTGGACGATGGTCATTTAGTTTTTCTGTCGGGCGATTTGCTCCTGTAGGTACTCGGTGGGAGCTTTCCCGAACTGTTTGCGAAAGGACTTACTGAACGAGGAAGGATTTTTGAAACCCACCTCGTAGGTAATTTCAGAAATGCTGTATTTACGTTCCAGCAGGAGCTGCATTGCGTGTTTTAGCCGGATGAAATAAATGAATTCCAACGGGGTCTGCCCAGTCAGGGCTTTCAGTTTTCGGAACAGGTTACTGCGACTCATGCACACGCATTCGCCGAGTTCTTCCACGCTAAATTCTTCGTTACTCAGATTCTGTTCGATGGATTGAATGACTTTTTGCAGGAAGGCCTCGTCGAGCGGATTGCGAGTCAGATCTTTTGGAATGATCTCTTCAGCCGACTGATATTTTCGAATAAGCTGCTGCCGATTTTCGATGAGCGTCTGTACCCGGAGGCGTAACAAATCGGGGTGAAAGGGTTTGGCGACGTAATCATCCGCCCCAACGCCAATACCTTCCATTTCGCTCTCCACGCGGGCCCGTGCCGTGAGCAAAATCAGGGGTACGTGGCAGGTATCCAGGTTACTTTTCAGATTCCGGCATAGCTCCAGCCCATCCATCACGGGCATCATGACATCACTGATGATCGCCTGCGGTTCGCGTTGCTGTACGCAAGCCAGTGCTTCCTGACCATTCAGGGCCCGGGTAATGCGATAGTGATCCTGAAAAAGCAGGCTTAAAAATTCGAGTACTTCGTCGTTATCATCCACCAGTAACAGTTCGGGTTTCTCGTCTTCGGGCATTCCTAACCAGCGAATGGCTCCGACTTCGCTCTGTACCAGCGGCTCCGTACGGAGGTGAAGCGGTTGCGTTTCCGACAGAGCGTTTTGCAGGGGCAGCCATACCGTGAATTCCGTCTGCACGTCCGGTTCGCTGGTCACGGTAATCCGGCCCCCGTGTAGTTCAATCAGACTTTTCACCAGCGATAAACCCACACCCGACCCTCCCCGGTTGGGGTCTGACTGATAAAAGCGTTCGAAAAGGTGGCTTTGCTGTTCGGGGGTCAGTCCACTACCGGTATCCTGCACCCGCAGACACACCCCATCCGGTTCGGACAGGAACAGATCCAGACGTACCTGCCCACCCGCCGGCGTAAACTTGAAGGCATTGGATAAGAGGTTATTCAGTACTTTTTCCAGCTGAACGGGGTCTATATCCGATCGGATTTCGGAAGTTGGGGCCGTCAGTTCAAAGGTAATCTGCCGACGTTCGGCCAGCGGTACAAAGTTCTGGTACATTTCCTCTACCCAGTCCACCAGATTCAACGTCCGTTTATGAAGTTGTACTTTGCCCTGTTCGAGCTTTTGGAACGTCATCAATTCTTCAATGAGTTGCAGTAATTTACGGCTATTGCGTTGCAGCAACTGTACTTTCTCGCGGACCTTACCCCGTACTTCCGAGCTATTCATTAGCTCTTCAATCGGTCCCGCCATGAGGGTAAGTGGTGTCCGGAATTCGTGCGAAATGTCCGTAAAAAAGCGGAGTTTGAGCTGATGCAGGTTTTTAAGTTGCTCTTTTTCGATCTGTTCCAATGCCAGTGCATCCCGTTGCCGGGCTTGTAGTAGCAGATAACGGATGAAGATGAGGAGCAATATGTGAAAAAGCACAATGTATCCCGTAATGGCCCACCAGGTTTTCCAGGGTGGTGGTAGAATCTGGAAGGTAAGGGCCGCCGGTTTGGCACTCCATTCACCGAAGCTATTCGCGGCTTTTACGCGAAAGGTGTAGGTTCCGGCACTCAGGTTGGTATACGTGGCCGAACGGTGCTGGGCATCGACCGGAATCCAGGCCTGATCAAAGCCTTCCATTTGGTAGACGTAGGTCGTTCCCTCCGGATTTGCCACGTCCAGAGCCGCAAAGTCAACACTGAATACGTTGTTTTTATAATGGAGCGTAATTTCCTGCGTTTCGCTTAGGGACTGCCGTAGTACGGTATCGCCCTGACTGACCTGACCGATTCCCACGCTTTCATTGAAAAGTTTGAAGTCCGTCAAGACAACGGTAGGCAATGAAACCCAGTGTTGAAGCTGGCGGGGGTCAAACCGGAGAAAACCATTCGTCAGTCCGTACAGTAATTGTCCTTCGTTCAACCGACTCATGACATTATAGCTAAACCGCTGGTTGGGCAGGTACGTCTGAAAACGCCCCGAAGCGGGTTGAAAACGCATGAGCCCTTTGATAGTACTGATCCAGAGAAAACCCTGGGCATCGGATACGATTCCATTTACCGAAGGATGCAGTAACCCCTGCTTTTCGGAGTAGGTTTTAACCTGATAGGCTCCTTTCGGATCGGCTGTAATTTGGTGTAAACCCGATTCAGAGCCCGCCCAGATTACCTGTTTAGGGAATTCAACGAGTGCGTAAATCGCACTTCCTAGCGTATGACTAGCGTCTTTGATCCACTCAAAAACGCCGGTTTGGGGTTGTACCGGCCCAGTCCGCTATTATCGAAACCAATCCAGAGCAAACCCGCCTGATCTTCCAGTAAGGAGCGAATGAATTCCGTATCGCTACTACCGAGACGAATACGGCTCTTTTTCCCATCGGGCGTTCGCCGGTACAAGCCGTGGTTGGTGCCTAACCAGATGTTCTTTTGTGAATCTTCGAGGAACGAAAAAACGGCGGACCCTTCCAGTTCGGCGTGTATTTGCTGACTCGCCGTCATTCGCACTGCCCCACCAAGCGTACCGATCCAAAGGTCACCGCTGGAGGCTCGTAACAAGGCCCGGTGTTCGTTCCAGAACGAGGATTGACTTTCCAGCCGGAACCGCTCCGTTGCACCATTCGATAGGTTGTAACGGTACAATCCGGTTTTGCCCATCCCCAGCCAAACCGTTGCCCCCGGCCCCGCCGCAATGCTACGCACCTGATCTTCGGCAGTACCGGAGGGAAAGGTATACGACTGAAAAGGCAGCCCACTTAAATCAAGCGTACTGATCTGTTGCTCCGTACCGCACCAGAGTCGTTGCGTACGGTCCAGAAAGAGGCGATACACCAGATTATTGCTCAGACTCTGCGGATTGCTGGGGTTGGTTCGGTACCAGCGAAGTCGTACTTGTGGTGAATCGAGGGCTTCGAGTCGGGCTAGTCCCCGATCCGTACCCAGCCAGAAGGCTCCATCGGGTGATTTGCATAGGTCAAAAATCTGCGTCTGGGCCAGCGTCTGGCCGGGAAAGTGATGCAGAGGCTCTGCTTTTCCGTAGCTGTTGCGTTCGGGCTGGTAGGGCAGTCGCCAGAGGCCATCGCCACCCGTGGCCAGATACAAATGCCGCTGATCTTCCAGCAATGACCAGTAATGGTCGCCGTAGGCGTTAGGTTTTACGGTCAGGGGATAAAAAGTGTAGGTTCCGCTGGCGGCGTGGTACCGAACCGGACCTTCGGCGGTGGCGATCCAGAGGTAATCGCCCTGCGAGCGGATCATTTTTCGAATGGGACGGTTCAGCGGCTCGGTTCGGAGCGTTCGGAACTGCTGCGTTTTCGGGTTCCATAGGGTCAGTCCTTGTGGCGTGCCTACCCACACCTGATCCTGCGAATCGACCAGTAAAGCATTAATCTGATTGCAAAAAAGCGACGTCGAGTCTTTAGGATCATTCCGGAAATTCTGGAAGGTTTCCGTACGCGGATCGAAGCGGCTCAGTCCTTCGCGGGTACCGATCCAGAGCCGTCCCTGGCTATCCTCGCAGATGTCATAAATCCAGTTTCCGGCGATCGCATCCTTGTTTTTGTAGAATTTCCGGAAACGATAGCCATCGTACTGAGCCAGTCCATTCATGGTACCGATCCAGAGAAACCCTTTTCGATCCTGGAAAAACGACCGTACCCGGTTATCAGGCAGGCCGTCGGTACTTCCATAACGTTTAAACATGAGGTCTTCCTGCAAAGCTTTCTCGGGACTGATGGAAAGCCGGGGCTGAGCCGTACTAACGGTAATTCCGATTATAAACGCCAGCAGTGGTAGAAGACTTTTCATGCGAGTGTTAGTAAGCTTTTGACACCTCTAATAAGGCACCTTATTTCTTACTATACTCTTAATTTTTAGCGAAAAGTTTATAAAAACATTTTTAACAAATAAATTAGCAGACCAAGCACTCCGGCATAACTAAGAAAAAGAATCAGCAAGGTTTTAAAATTTCTGGATCTCACGAACGACTGCGTTTGGGTATAACAGCGTAAAAGTGTCGCCTGAAACGAAACTCGTCTGTGGGAGATGGGTCAATCCTCCCACCGCAGGTTGCAAAGGGTGTTTAATCCGTTAATGCACTTCAACGATTCGACTTCTCTACTCATTTCCTCCCGGAAATGCGGTTTTTCTATGCCTCTTCACTCCGTATAAAATTTTGCCTCAATCCGCTTTTGTAAAACGAAGTATGGCGAATTACTCATTCTCTTAGCATTCCATCGTGCTACCAGATTTAAAATAATATTTTATTTTTCCTTGCTTAGTTAATTTATTCATTGTTCTTTTACACCATACTTAATAATTTTATTTATTAAGTTTATAAAACATACTTAATCAGTATAAGATTGAGCTTTTACTTAAGCAAGCTATTACATGAAGCCATCACAATACCAGCAACTGTATCAGGATGAATTACTAACGAGTGTTATTCCGTTCTGGCTCGGAAAGTCGGGTGATGAAACGTATGGGGGGTATTTCACCTGTCTTGATGCGGAAGGAGCCGTTTTTGATACAGACAAATTCGTTTGGCTTCAGGGCCGCCAGGTATGGTGTTTCGCCATGCTTTACAATCAGGTTGAGCAAAGACAGGAATGGCTGGATTTTGCCATTCAGGGAGCCGAGTTCCTGAAAAAGCACGGGCGTGATGAAGACGGAAACTGGTATTTTTCACTAACCCAGCAGGGTGATCCCCTTATTCAACCCTATAATATCTTCTCGGATTGCTTCGCCGCTATGGCTTTTGGGCAATTGCACCTGGCCACTGGTAATCCCGAATACGCTACCATTGCTCAGGAAACGTTCGCCAACATTTTGCGGCGACAGTCCAATCCGAAGGGACTCTACACCAAGGCTTTCCCGGGTACGCGGCCATTGAAAAACTTTGCCTTACCTATGATTCTTACCAATCTGGTGCTGCAACTGGAGCATCTGATTGAACCATCGGTACTGGAAGAGACCATTGACGCGGGTATCCACGCCGTGATGGAAGAATTCTATCGCCCCGAGCTGGGTCTGATTTTGGAAAACATTACACTCGAAGGTGATTTTTCGGATAGTTTTGAAGGTCGTCTGATCAATCCCGGTCACGGTCTGGAATCGATGTGGTTCATTATGGATCTGGCCGAGCGGCGGGGCGATCAGGCTCTGATTCGCAAGGCTACCGACCTGACGCTTTCGTTACTGGAATACGGCTGGGATCAGCAGTACGGGGGTATTTTCTACTTCCTGGACGTAAAAGGTCAGCCGCCTTTGCAGCTTGAATGGGACCAGAAACTCTGGTGGGTACACATCGAAACGCTCATCAGTTTACTGAAAGGCTACCTGCACACGGGCGATGAACGCTGCTGGGAATGGTTTGAAAAAGTACACGCCTACACCTGGTCGCATTTCCCCGATCCCACGCACGGCGAATGGTTCGGGTATTTGAATCGGCAGGGAGACGTACTTTTGCCACTGAAAGGTGGCAAATGGAAAGGCTGCTTCCACATTCCGCGGGGCTTGTACCAATGCTGGAAAACGCTGGAAGCAATTGCTCAGAAACAGTCCGCTACGCCGCTTTTACAAGACTAAACCAATGGCTCACATTCCCCTGCAATCGGTACGCGTACCGGAAACGGACGCTCAAACCTCCTACCGCCCCGCCCTGGTGTCGCTGGCTGTGCTGTACTTCATGATGGGTTTTATTACCTGTCTGAACGATACGCTGGTGCCTTTTTTCAAGAAAGGTTTTCAGCTCAGTTACTCGCAGTCGTCGCTGGTGCAGTTCTACTTTTTTCTTACCTACGGCATCATGTCGATTCCGGCGGGTCGTCTCGTGGAAAAAGTAGGCTACAAGAAAGGGATGGTACTGGGATTTGCCGTAGCGGGGGCGGGTGCCTTGTTGTTTCTTCCGGCTTCCCTGCTGCACGAGTACACGCTGTTTCTGGGAGCCCTGTTTGTGATTGCCATCGGCATCGTGCTGTTACAGGTAGCGGCGAATCCCTACATCACCGTATTGGGACCCGCTGAAACAGCCTCTTCCCGGCTGACACTCATTCAGGGCGTAGGTTCGCTCGGTACGACGCTGGCTCCGCTGTTTGGAGCCGCCTTTATTCTGGCTCCCTTGCAGGAGGCTTCGAGCGATGCCGTGCAGTATCCCTATCTGGGCATTGCGGCCCTCTTAGCGGTGATTGCTCTGACTGTAAGTCGCTTACGCTTACCGGATATTCAGATTCAGACGGAAGAAAAAAGCCAAACTCAGGGCCGGAATGTGTTTTCGTTTCGGAATCTGCGGTTCGGTATTCTGGGGATCTTCTGCTACGTGGGGGCGGAGGTGTCGGTCGGTACCTTTCTGACGAACTACATTACTGATACCGTTCATATTACAGAAAATGAAGCTAATGGCTACGTTTCCCTGTACTGGGGTAGTATGCTGGTGGGCCGTTTTCTGGGAGCTTACTTATTAAAATTCCTGAAAGCTTCCGCTACGCTGGCGACCTGTGCCGGACTGGCGATTGTACTGATTGGCTTTTCCATCAACGCAACGGGATACGTGGCGGTCTGGAGTATGATTGCCGTGGGACTTTGTAACTCCATCATGTTCGCCATCATTTTCTCGCTGGCGGTGCAGGGACTGGGATCGTACACGACGCAGGCTTCCGGACTGCTGTCTACGGCCATTGCGGGGGGAGCCATTGTTTCCTACGGTCAGGGTCTGCTCATCGACCATTACACCTGGCCGATTGCTTTTCTGCTGCCCATTCTCTGTTACGCGTACCTGGTTTTCTTTGGCCTCAACGGGCACAAGTCCTCCTTAGCCTCTTAATCTTAGCAACACCAAGGCATGAACCGATTACTCATTCTTCTACTCTTATTCATCAGTAGTCACGCGATGGCTCAGGTTCGAGCCGCCCGTATTCTGCTGATTCCATTAGATGACCGACCGCCCTGTTTGCAATTTACGGTTCGGATGGGATTGATCGGACATGCCGAGGTGATTGCTCCTCCCCAGGAATTACTGGGCCAGTTTACCACGCCGGGTCAGAGCGAGGCCATTGCGGCCTGGGTTGAAAAACAAGATTTACGTTCGTTCGATGCCGCCATCGTCTGTCTGGACATGCTGGCCTACGGCGGACTCGTTGGCTCGCGGGTCCATCAGGTAGCCGCTCCGCTGGCCCTGCAACGCCTGGAAGTACTGAACCGGATTCGAAAAAAAGCTCCCAAACTTCCGGTTTACGCCCAGAGCGTGGTGATGCGACTGGCTCCCTCCGCTACGCCTCAGAATGCCGCGTATCGACAAAAAATAGCCCGCTGGGCCGAAATTTCTCCGTATCCTGCTCATCAGGCCGAAGCCCGGCAGCTTGAAAAAGAAATTCCGGCGGCTGAACTTCAGGATTACAAAGAAGCCCGTACCCGCAACCTGCGGATCAATCAGCGGGCCATTGCCTTAACCAAACAAGGCATTATCGATTACCTGTTACTAACCCAGGACGATGCGAAACCACAGGGTGTCCACCGCAGCGATCACGAAACCTTACTCCAGGAGATTAAAAAAGAAAAGTTAACCAGCCGGGTAGCTCTCCAGGCGGGTACCGACGAAGTTTCGATGTTGTTGTTGAGTCGGGCCCTGATCCGCCACTTTGGATTTGCCCCCAAAGTCAGGGCCCTTTACTCGTCAGAAAGCACCCGCGAAAAGACGATGCCCTTCGAAGATCGTCCCTTGTATCAAACGGTGAGCGAACAGATTCTGGCTGCCGGAGCCCAGGAGGTTCAGGATAATACCGCCGATGCCTTTTTCTACGTATACGCTTCGCGGTACGAAGCGGGTCGGGCGGAATCTTCGATCGATGAAATTGCTTCTCTGCTCGAAGCGGGGAAAGCCGTCATCGTAGCCGACATTGATCCCCGGGGCGATGTACAGGGGGGCGATTCCACGTTTACGAAAGCTCTGGAAAAACGTCAGTTGCTGGGTAAACTCAGCGGCTATGCTTCCTGGAATACAGCGGGTAATACCATCGGTACCGCTCTGCCGCAGGGAACGATTTACACCGTGGCTTCCCAAAAGCTGCTGTCCAAACCCGGCCTTGCGTCGTCCATTTACACGGCTCAACAGTGGTTTCTTCTGCATCGCTTACTCGACGATTACTATTTTCATACGAAAGTACGCCGCGAAGCCAACGCCGCTTTTGGTCAGGCGGGCATGAGTGCCACGTTGCTCGATGAAAAGCGTAATCAGGCCATGGAAACGCGTTGCCAGCAACAGCTACAGGCATTTTTTACCCAGCTTTGGCCCGCGTATCAGGCCTCTATTCCGCCGCAGTACCAGTGCCTAACGCCATCGCCGCTCCAATTCCATTTGCCCTGGAACCGGACGTTTGAGGGCCTGATTGATTTCGACCTCACCTGCAAAGCCCTGAAACCTTAACCCCCTGAATTAACACCTCTATCTTTTCTTACTCCTTGATTTCATGATGCCACACGTACGTACGCTGCACAGGCGTCTGGGCTGGCTACTGCCTTTGCTTTTGACGCTGCCCCTGTTCGTTTTCGCCCAAAACCCGGTGTTACGGGGTAAAGTCACCGATGAAAACGGGTCGGTTTTACCGGGAGTTACGGTCATGATTAAAAATACAACGACCGGCACGACAACCAATGTCGATGGTTTGTATACGTTAAAAGCTCCCACTACGGCCGGAACGCTGGTTTTCTCTTTTCTGGGTACGACCAGCAAGGAAGTGCCCTTCTCGGGAGCCGGTGAATACAATGTTGCCCTCAGCGAAGAATCCACGAAACTGAATGAAGTCGTGGTGGTCGGTTACGGCACGCAGAAGAAAGTGAACCTGACGGGTTCGGTGGCCGTCATCGAAAGTAAAACCCTGACCAGTCGTCAAGTCGGTTCTACGTCACTGGCCTTACAAGGAGCTGCTCCGGGCGTAACCATCACCCAGCAATCCGGTGCTCCGGGGGGCGATGCGGGTACCATTCGGATTCGCGGGATTGGTTCAATCAATGCCGGACAAAATCCGCTGATTCTGGTGGATAACGTAGAAATGAGCCTCGACGCCATCGATCCTAACAACATTGCCAGTATTTCCATTCTGAAAGATGCGGCGGCAGCGGCGGTATACGGTTCACGGGCGGCGAACGGCGTCGTACTGGTAACCACCAAACGCGGAGCCAAAGGCGTAAATGTCAGTTACAACGCCTACGTATTGAAGCAGGAACCAACCGATCTTCCCCAGAAAGTAAACGCTCTGGAACACATGCTATACTGGGACGTAGCTCAGGCCAACAGTGGGTTACCCGCCGCGTTTACTCAGCAAATTGAAGCCTACCGGACGAATGGCCCCGATAACAAAACGCTGTTCAATACCGACTGGAAGAAACTGGTACTGACCAATTCGGGCATCATGCAGAATCACAGTTTGAACCTGTCCATTGGGGGTGATCGGGTGAAGGCGTTTGCGTCGGGTAGTTTCCTGGACCAGAACGGTTTAACAGCCAATACGAATTACAAACGTCTGGATTTACGGTTCAATACCGACATTACGATTAGCAAGAAACTTTCCGCTTCAGTGGATCTGGTACTCAACAACTCCAACCGCCTCTGGCCGGGACAGGGTACGCCGCAGTACATCATCCGCGAAATGCTGGGTTTCCCGGCCATTACGCCGGGTCAGTTTGATACGGGTGAATGGGGCGAAGGCTGGTCGAATGCCAACCCCGCGGCTCAGGCCCGGGATGGGGGATTCAACCGTAGCCTGACTGACTCGCGGATCATCAAGGGAACGCTGACCTACACGCCCATTGAAGGACTGGAATTACTGGCGACCTACAGCTCCAATTACTATACCAACCGTGGACGGCAGTTTACCAATCAGTACCGGATTTACTCGGCTGACGTAGCCAACAATACGCTGATTTACCAACGCCCCTGGCCCGCTCTGAACTCGCTGTCGGACCGGATTTCACAGAATACGCAGAACCTGTTCCGGACGCAGGCGACGTACAACAAAACGGTGGGGAAACACGCCTTTACCGTACTGGGCGGTTTTAGTACGGAAGATTTCAAAACGTCTTTCATCAATACGTATCGTCAGAATCTGCTCTCGCCGGACCGCCCGTACCTCGACAGCGGCGATCAGTTGGGCCAGACGCTCAGTGGGGGTGAAAACCGCTTTTCAATGGTTTCGATTTATGGTCGGTTAAATTATACGTATAATGATAAGTATCTGCTGGAAGTGAATGGCCGTTGGGATGCTTCCTCGCGTTTCCGTCAAAACAACTGGTGGCAACTATTCCCGTCCGTATCCGGCGGCTGGCGGATTTCGCAGGAGTCGTTCTGGCAACCGCTCCAGTCGGTTGTAAGCGAAGCGAAAATCCGGGCTTCTTATGGTTCGCTGGGTAATCAGAACCTGATTCGCGGGGGCGAATCGGATTACTACCCCACGTACTCCCTCTTCAATCCGGGAACGGCGTATAACTATTATTTCAACAACATCGTCAATCCCGGTTACGCCCTCACGACGGCGGCTAATGCAAATATTCGTTGGGAGACCTCCCGAATTCTGGACATTGGCGGCGATTTTGCCTTGCTCAAAAACCGTCTGAACGTGACGGCGGATTTCTTCCAGCGGGATATTGTGGACATGCTTCAGCTCGTCCCCATTCCCGCGTACGTGGGCCTCACGGCTCCCTTCGTTAACTCGGGTTCCATGCGGAATACGGGCTGGGAACTTGGTTTGGGCTGGCGGGATAAAATCCGTGATTTCAGCTATCAGATACAGGTCAATGCTTCCGACGTTCGCAATAAACTCCTGAAAAACGGCGGTACGCCCATCATCAACGGGGCAACGATCCAACAGGAAGGATACCCACTGGATTCGTACTACGGCTATATTGCCGATGGGCTTTTCCAGAGTACGGACGAAGTAAAAGCGGCTCCCTTCCAGTACGGCAACTCGGCCGCGGGTGATATTCGTTACCGGGACATCAGCGGTCCGAATGGCGTTCCTGACAACAAAATCGACAGTTACGACCGTACCATTCTAGGCAACTATTTCCCACGTTACGAATACAGCGTAAACCTGGCGGCTCAGTACAAGGGCTTTGACTTTACGGCTTTCTTCCAGGGCGTGGGTAAAAAAGACAACTACCTGTCGGGAACGGCGGCTCAGCCTTTCTACTCCTCGAATTTCCAGGGAACCATGTTTCAATACCAGAAAGATTACTGGTCACCGGAAAACACCGACGCGGCTTATCCCCGTCTGACGGTCAACAGTATTCCCAACAACTACGTGGCCTCTTCCTTCTGGGTTCGGTCAGCATCGTACCTGCGACTCAAGAACCTGGTTGTCGGTTACACGCTGCCAACGGCTCTGACGACGAAGGCTAAAATCAAGTCGGTTCGCCTGTACCTGAGTGGTCAGAACTTGGTAACCTGGACGAAATTCTTCCCCGGTTTCGACCCCGAGCAACGCGATACGGGCGGCGAGTTTTACCCCATCATGCGTACCTACACGGCTGGTTTAAACATCAATTTCTAACGACATGAACTTTCGTTTTCTTTCGATACTAGGACTCAGCCTGTCGCTTACGCTGCTTTCGGGCTGTAAAGAGTACCTGACCCAGGTGCCGCTGGACGCTCCGGCAACGGGCCAGTTTTTTAACAATCAAACCGAGATGAACGGGGCCCTGAATGCCGTGTACCGATCGGCGTACTGGAATACGGGCAATACGGCCTACCAGTCGATGATGGACGGCTGGACGGACCTTGCCCTACTGCGGGGTGTGGATCTGGGCGAGGGCAACATTGACGTGTACAACGCCCACGCCAAATCCCTCTGGACGTTTGCCTACACCACCGTTCAGCGAGCCAATACGCTGATTTCAGGCATGGAAACCGGTAAAAGCAGTGTATCAGCGGCAACGTTCAACCAGATTCAGGCCGAAGCCCGCGTACTTCGGGCCTACGCCTATTACCAGTTGGTTTTTCTTTTCGGTGACGTTCCCCTGATTACGAAGCCGCTGGAACCTGCGGAGTTTTATACGCAAACGCGGACTCCGCGGGCCGACGTGCTCAAGTTCATTTATCAGGAACTCGATGCCGCGATTGCCGTACTGCCCTGGACGACGAGCGATCAGGGCCGCGTCACGAAGGCCGTAGCTCTGGGGTATAAAGCCCGTACCGCTCTGTTCAACAAAGAGTATGCGGTCGCCGCCGAGGCTTCCA
Organism: Siphonobacter sp. BAB-5385; assembly: GCF_002261125.1. NCBI lineage: Bacteria > Pseudomonadati > Bacteroidota > Cytophagia > Cytophagales > Cytophagaceae > Siphonobacter > Siphonobacter sp. BAB-5385. The sequence continues at coordinate 24,228 of NZ_NMPS01000244.1, forward strand.
AGCAAATCATCGACGGTGCAGGACTGAGTTTGAATCCCAGCTTTGCCAACCTGTTTACCCGTACGGGTCAGACGGCCAATGCCGGAAAGGAAATCATGTTCCAGATTTTGTATTCGGATGCGGATGCCAACTCGGTTAATTACGTACCGCTGGGCAGTATTTCCCGGGCCGCTGGTGGGCAGTCGGGTCGCTTTCCGCAGCAACGACTGGTGGATATGTTCGAAGCAAAGGATGGCAAACGCATCGACGAGTCGCCCCTATACGATCCGGCTCAGCCGAGCAAAAATCGGGACATGCGACTGAAGTACACGGTAGCGATTCCCGGAGATACCATCAGCATGAATCAGCAGACCCTGGTGTACACCATTTACAAAAACACCACATCTTTCCGCAATGCCGACGGTAGCTGGATTTCGCGGACCAATGCCGATTTTGACAATGCCTTTGGTCCGGCCAAAAGTGGTGTAGGTTTACTGCATACCAAGTATACCCTTACGCAAGAGAATGCTTTTCAGGCCCGCGTAGGCTTTATTCTGATGCGATACGCGGAAATTCTGCTGATGTACGCTGAAGCCAAAATTGAACTTAATCAACTGGATGCTTCGGTAGTTACGGCTCTGAATCAGGTACGTCGCCGGGCGGGTCAGCCGGCGGTGGATGCCGCCATTCAGGGGGATCAAAACAAGTTACGGCAGCTCGTTCGTCGCGAACGTGTAGCTGAACTGGCGATGGAAGGCTTCCGCTGGTTTGACATTCGTCGCTGGGGTATTGCCGAAGTGGTGATGCCACAAAAAGTAATGGGAGCGGCCAAAGATCCGGCCGTCGCCCCTGCCCCACCGACGTTCAAAACGAGTGCCGTCCATGATCTGAACAACATTCCGGTCTATACTACGAGCGAAAGTCAGCGACTGGTTCGGGAAATTCGCTACTGGTACCCGCGACTGGAATTGTTGCCCATTCCGCAGTCGGAACGCGACATTAACAAACAACTGACGCAAAATTCGGGCTGGTAAAGCCCTCGTATCTCTTCCCGAAAGGTTCAACTTTTCGGGAAGATTCCATGAAGATGAAACGTTCAACCCAACCTTAGTTTTCAGCATCTATTTTCAAGTACCCAATAAGCAGCGACTGCTTTTCCATTTACACGCTTCGGAATAACCGAAGAATGCTTATGAATCGACGTCATTTCATTGAACGCGTATCCCTGACGAGCGGAGGTCTTTTTTCGGCCTCCTTTCTGTCGTTTTCTTCGTACGCCGCAAGTACGGAATCTTCCTTTGCATCTACGACCGCTGACCACCGATCCGCCGACGTCATCGTGGCGGGCGGCGGCCTCGGCGGCTGTGCCGCAGCTCTATCCGCTCTCCGCAATGGACTAAAAGTAGTACTGACTGAAGAAACCGACTGGATCGGTGGACAGATTACCCAACAGGGCGTCCCCCCCGATGAGCACCCCTGGATTGAAACGCACGGAGCCACGCGGCTCTACCGCGATTTCCGTACGGCCGTTCGCCAGTACTACCAGACCTATTATCCGCTTACGGACGACGCCCGGACCCGTACGCATCTGAACCCCGGTGATGGTACGGTTTCCAAACTTTGTCACGAGCCCAAAGTGGCCTTGGCCGTTTTGCTGCAAATGCTGGCTCCGTACCAGAGTTCGCGGCAACTGGTCCTGCTACTCGAACATAAAATCGTAGCGGCAGATGTATCCGGCGACCAGGTAAAAGCACTGAAAGCCCGCAGTCTGCGGAGCGGAAAAGAGCTGGTACTCGAAGCTCCGTATTTCGTGGATGCCACGGAATTGGGGGATTTGTTACCGCTGACGAAAACGGAATTTGTTACCGGGGCCGAATCCCGCCAGCAAACCCGCGAACTCCACGCTCCGGAAAAAGCCGATCCGAACAACGTACAGGCCTTTACGATGTGTATGGCGATGGATTATCTGCCCGGCGAAACGCACGTCATCGACAAACCGAAAGAATATAACTTCTGGCGAAACCTGACGCCAAAACTGACGCCCGCCTGGTCGGGACGCTTGCTGGATCTTCAGTATTCCAACCCCAAAACGCTGGAGCCGAAAGCCCTTGGGTTTAACCCGGAAGGTGTAGCCACGGGCGATAAACTGAACCTCTGGAATTACCGTCGCATCCTCAGTAAAGCGAATTTTAAACCCGGTACCTTGGCGGGTGATATTTCGATCGTCAACTGGCCGCAGAACGATTACACGCTGGGAAACCTGATCGGAGCAAGCGAGAAAGATTTTAAACACCACGTCGATCGGGCCAAACAACTGAGTCTGTCCCTATTGTACTGGCTGCAAACCGAAGCTCCCCGTCCCGACGGCGGACAAGGTTGGGCGGGTTTGCGGCTACGTCCGGACATCATGGGTACGGAAGACGGACTGGCGAAATACCCCTACATCCGCGAGTCCCGACGAATCAAGGCCCTGTTTACCATTCTGGAAGAACACGTCGGAGCCGACAACCGGGCGATGATTACCGGGAAGAAAACCGGTAACACCGCCGCTCCGTTTGCGGATAGCGTGGGCGTGGGCTATTACCACATCGACCTGCACCCGAGTACGGCGGGCAATAACTACATCGATTTCGGCTCGCTGCCTTTCCAGATTCCGTTGGGAGCTCTGATTCCGCAACGGGTCCAAAACCTGCTTCCGGCTAACAAGAACATCGGTACAACGCATATTACCAACGGCTGTTACCGCCTGCATCCGGTCGAATGGAGCATTGGCGAAGCGGTGGGCATGCTGGTGGCCTATGCCCAACAGAAAAAGGTAACGCCGAAAGCCGTCCATGAAAAACTCAATCTGCGGGAAGAATTTCAGAAAATGGTTCGTAGTCAGGGTATTGAAACGCAGTGGCCTTCGGCTTAATCGCTTAGTTGTATGGGAATGAATCGATTTTATAAAGTACTGACTCTGGCCCTGGCGACGACCGTTGCTTCGGCCCAGCTGCCCGCCCTGATTCCGGCTCCCCAAACGCTGGAAGCGGGTACGGGCACCTTTACGCTGACGGCTCAAACGCGATTGGTGGTAAACTCCCCGGAGCTTCGCCGGATGATCGCCGAGCAGTTGCCGCAATTACCAGCGGGTACCTCCGCTACCTCCACGATTACCGTTTCGCTCGCTCCGGCGGCCGATTTGGGTTCGGAAGGCTACGACCTGCGGGTAACGTCCAAAGGCATTACGCTCACGGCTCCCAAAGCCGCTGGTATTTTCTACGGCATTCAAACGCTTCGGCAATTGTTACCGGAAGGAAAAACGGCGTTGCCTCAGACGATTCCGGCGATACACGTCCGGGATCAGCCGCGTTTTGGCTGGCGGGGACTGATGCTGGATGTCAGTCGGCATTTTTACGATAAAGCCTTTGTCAAACGGTACATTGATCAGATGGCCCGGTACAAATTCAATGTCTTTCACTGGCATTTAACGGATGACCAGGGCTGGCGGGTACAGATTAACCGACTACCGAAACTGACGCAGGTGGGAGCCTGGCGGGTACCCCGGACGGGTCGCTGGTGGGATCTGGAGAATACCCAGCCGGGCGAAGTACCTTCCTACGGGGGCTTCTATACGCAGGACGACATTCGCGAAGTAGTGGCCTACGCCCAGCAGCGACATATCACCGTCGTTCCCGAAATCGATATGCCCGGCCACATCATGTCGGCGATTGCGGCGTATCCGCAACTGACCTGCGGGCAACTCCCTACCGAGGTACCGCCGAACGGGAAGCTTTATAAGGTGAAAGACAATACGCTCAACCCTTGCCGGGACAGCACGTATCTCTTCATCGATCAGGTCTTTACGGAAATTGCGGAGTTGTTTCCCGGTCCGTACATCCACGTGGGGGGTGACGAAGCGTATAAGGGCTTTTGGGAGAAATGCGACGAATGCCGGACGTTGATGAAAAAACAGGGGATTAAGAACGTTGAGGAATTGCAGAGTTACTTCATCAAACGCGTTGAAAAAATCGTCCAATCCAAGGGTAAAAAACTCATTGGCTGGGATGAAATTCTGGAAGGCGGACTCGCCCCCGACGCCACGGTGATGAGCTGGCACGGCCTAAAAGGCGGTATCGAAGCCGCCCGGCAGGGTCACCCCGTAATCATGACGCCGCACCAGTTTTGCTACCTCGATCTGTACCAGGGTGATCCGAGTGCGGAACCCAGTACCTACGGCATGTGCCGACTGAGCAAAAGCTATGCATTTGAACCTCTTCCCGACAGTATAAAGGCTGAGCTGGTACTGGGTGGTCAGGGTAATTTGTGGACCGAATCCGTACCCAACGAACGGCACGTGGAGTACATGACCTGGCCGCGAGCTTTTGCCATTGCCGAAGTACTCTGGTCGCCGAAAAATCAGCGAAACTGGCCTGATTTTGTCCATCGGGTGGAAAGTCACTTCAAGCGGCTGGACGTGCAGGATGTCAACTATTCCCGCAGTATGTACAATCCGATCGTTACGTCGGTGAAAAAGCATCCGACCGGCTTGATGGAACTGGTGCTGGATCATGAATTACCGGATGTGGAATTGTACTACTCGACGGACAATACCATTCCTGATCGTCATTTTCCGAAATACACGCAACCGTTTCTGATGCCCAAAGGAGCCGACCGCGTGAAAGTGGTGGCTTACGCCAAGGGTAAACCCATCGGCCGGATGTTGGAACTGACGACTGCCGACATGGAAAAACGGGCTCAATAAACGGGGTTGATTGGTATGAAAACAGCAACGATTATTCTCGGATTAGCTGCTCTGGCGAGTACGCTTTCTTTTCGACCGTACCATCATAGCGAATTGGACACGCCGCCGGATAGCAGTCGGTTTACCGTCATGCCACTGGTACAGGGACTGGACGAACCCATGGGCATGGCCTTGCTCCCCAACCGGAACGTGGTCATTGCCGAACGCAAAGGCGGCGTACGCCTGTACGATGCCCAGGAAAAGCAACTGAAAACCATTGCCAATCTGAACGTATTCAGCGGGATTGAAGACGGATTACTTGGCGTAGCGGCCGACCCGGATTTTGAACGCAACCACTGGCTCTATCTGTATTACGGCGTGGGCGGCGAAAAATGGATTAGTCACCTGTCCCGCTTCGAACTCAAGGGGGATCAGCTTGATCTGGCTTCCAAAAAAGTACTGCTCGAAATTCCGACGCAACGGAAGTACTGCTGCCATTCGGCGGGGTATGTGACTTTTTCCAAGGGTTTGCTGTACCTGTCCACGGGTGACAATACGAATGCGGAAGAAATCGAAGGGCACAATCCTACCGATGAACGACCCGGTCGGGAACTCTCCGACGATCAGGCTTCCACGGCGAATAGTAATGATTTACGGGGCAAGATTC
>NZ_NMPS01000023.1:0-9203 GCF_002261125.1 Siphonobacter sp. BAB-5385
GTCTTTTAGTCCGTATGCATTCCATGCCGGCACGAACGCCGCTTACTTCCTCTTGCTCAAAGCCACCGCATTGCCGAGGAAGCAGGCGGCTTTTCGCGATAGGACGGGGCCCGGTTTTTATGCCGTCCACTATACTAACTCGCTAAAACCAGTAACCAATCCCTATTAATAGATGAAAATCCCTCCCGCCCGTAAGCAGCGGAACGACCTACAACAGCCGCAACGCGGTGGCCTTGAGTAGGCTGTTGTTAGTGGTGTAGAGGCTTACGGGCTACCGAACAGCCATGTTTAATGGACCAAGTCCAGTCTAGGTGAATAATGAAGTTCCCTGAATGCAACATGACGAAACGATCGCTTCTCAAATAAGCAAACCTTTTATTCCAATTCATTGATAATGAACAACTACCAACCGTAACATAAATTTTAATTATAACTTATCAAAAACATTGATTTTACTTATTTAAATCAGACTTCTACTTTTGTTCCGGTTCTACGAAAGAGCAACTCTTTCTTATTAAGCAACCTTTATCCCCATGGAACAAAACAAGCTAACTACTGCATCCGGCCGTCCTTACGCCGAACACGAAAATAGCCAAAGTGTAGGTCCTCGTGGCCCGCTGTTATTGCAGGATTACATTCTGCACGAAAAAATGGCTCACTTCAATCGGGAGCGTATTCCCGAACGCGTGGTACACGCCAAAGGCTCCGGAGCATTCGGTACCTTCACTGTTACAAACGATATTACAAAATATACCCGGGCCAAACTGTTCAGTGAAATCGGTAAGCAAACGCATTTGTTTTTGCGTTTCTCGACCGTAGGTGGCGAAAAAGGCTCCGCTGATACGGAACGCGATCCGCGTGGCTTTGCCCTGAAATTCTATACCGAAGATGGCAACTGGGATTTAGTCGGTAATAATACGCCCGTATTCTTCATCAAGGATCCCAAGAAATTCAGTGATTTCATTCATACGCAGAAACGCGATCCGTATACCAACATGAAATCGGCCACGATGATGTGGGATTTCTGGTCACTCAATCCGGAGTCGTTGCATCAGGTGATGATCCTGATGTCCGATCGCGGAACGCCTTACGGATACCGCCACATGCATGGCTTTGGTAGCCATACGTTTTCGTTCATCAACCAGGAGAATGAGCGATTCTACGTCAAATTCCACTTCATCACGCAGCAGGGCATCAAAAACTTCACGGCGGCCGAAGCGGATGCCATGAAGGCGAAAGATATGGATTTTGCCCAGCGTGATTTGCTGCAACACATCGACAAAGGTGATTTCCCGAAGTGGAAAATGATGGTACAGATTATGCCCGAAGCGGAGTCGAGAACCTACCACTGGAATCCCTTTGATCTGACGAAAGTATGGCCTCACGCCGATTACCCACTCATTGAAGTCGGTGAAATTGAACTGAATCAAAACCCTAATAATTACTTCCAGGACGTAGAACAGGCTGCTTTTGCTCCCGCTCACGTGATTGACGGTATTGGCTATTCGCCCGACAAAATGTTACAGGGCCGTTTGCTCTCGTACCCGGACGCCCAACGGTACCGTTTGGGTGGCAACTACGAGCAAATTCCGGTCAACCGTTGTCCCTATGCCACCAATAATTACCAACGCGATGGTCAGATGCGGGTGGATGGTAATGGCGGACGTAACCCCAACTACTTCCCCAATTCGTTCGATAACACCGTAGCTGATCAATCCTACCGCGAACCCGCCTGGGAACTGGATTCCAACGTGGCTGACTGGTACGACCGCAACGCCGAAGGTGAAAACGATCACTACACACAGCCGGGCAACCTGTACCGCAACGTATTGGACGAGGAGCAGAAAGCTCATTTGGTAGAAACGATTATCGGTGCCCTCGGTGGTGTAGACGGTCCTCGGCGGGACGAAATCATCAACCGCCAGTTGTGCCATTTCTTCCGGGCCGACATCGGGCTGGGTATGCGGATTGCTCAGGGACTGGGCGTAAACGTAGAAGCCGCCATGCCCCGTAAGCACGAGACGGCGTAGTTGGTTTGAGTTGGGTTTGATCGTTTTAGGTTTGAAAAGGTTTTAGGTTTGATGGTTTCAAGTTTAAGTGTTTAAAGGTTCAAATTTAAGATTTGAGAATGTTTGAATGGTTTCAGGTTTGATACAGGTACATCTTTGACAACCCGTAGTCTCGCCGATGCTCAACTTTAAACAATCAAACTTAAAACCTTAAACGATCAAACACTCAAACTAACCCAATGCATTCCCACTCTTTGGGAAACATTTCCGACCTTTGTTGGGTTGAAAGCTTACGAGCAAACGTCATTCGTTTTATTTTACAGATTGACCTTACTAGTCGATCCTCAGCCATGCAAGTGTTAGAAGTAACGTCCGTCCCCACTACTCAGAAACTTAAAACCGGTATCCTGCTGGTCAACCTCGGCACGCCCGATAGCCCCAGCGTACCCGACGTGCGGAAATACCTGCGTGAGTTTTTGATGGATGGCCGGGTTATTGATATTCCGACTGCCAATCGCTGGGCTTTAGTCAATTTGATCATTGCCCCCTTTCGGGCACCGAAGTCGGCTAAAGTGTACCAGGAATTATGGGAAGAACGGGGTTCACCGCTGAAGTTCTACGGCGAAGATGTGAAAGCCCTCTTGCAGCAACGCCTTGGCTCTGATTACGTGGTCGAACTGGCCATGCGGTACCAAAACCCCAGCATTCAGGCCGGACTGGATTCGTTTCAGAAAGCGGGTTTACGCAAAATTATCGTCATTCCCTTTTTCCCGCAGTACGCCTCCGCCACCACGGGTTCGGTGTACGAAAAAGTGATGGACATTGTGGGTAAATGGCAGGTGATTCCGGAAATCTCATTTACCAATACGTTCTTCGATCACCCGAAATTCGTCGAGTTTTTTGCCGGAGCCGCTCGAAAGTACATGCAGGAACGGGAATACGATTTCTTCCTGTTCAGCTACCATGGCGTACCGGAGCGGCAGATCCTGAAAGGAGATGCGACGGGTACCACCTGCCAGTTGAATAACTGCTGCGACCGTCTTCATTCCGGTAATCAGTACTGTTACCGGGCCCAGTGCTTCGCTACGACGCGATTGCTGGTGCAGGAACTGGGACTGAAAGAAGGCACCTACGCGACCAGTTTCCAGAGCCGCCTCGGTAAAACGCCCTGGATTCAGCCGTATACGGAAGATATGGTCGTGAAACTGGCGAAAGAAGGGAAGAAAAATGTACTGGCTTTTAGCCCCGCATTCGTAGCCGACTGTCTGGAAACGACGATTGAAGTCGGTGAGGAATACAAAGAAGTTTTCGAGAAAAACGGTGGTCAGCACTGGCAACTGGTGGAAAGTCTTAATAACAGTCCCCAGTACATTGATTTGCTCGCCGATTTAGTCGAAAAACAAGTTTAAAACACCCCTTAACCAACGCATCGCCCCGGTACTGCTGGGGCGATTTTTTTGGTAACGATCGCTATGAACCGTCCGATTTACCTCGACTATAACGCGACTACGCCCGTTGATTCCCGGGTGCTGGAAACGATGCTTCCCTGGTTCACCGAGCAGTTTGGCAATGCCGCCAGCCGGACGCACCTCTATGGTTGGGAAGCCGCCGAAGCCGTCGAAATCGCTCGCCGTCAGGTAGCCCGCATTCTGGGAGCCACGGAAAAGGAAATCGTTTTCACGAGCGGAGCTACTGAATCAAATAATCTGGCTCTGACGGGCGTATTCGAGGCCTCTTCGAAGAAACATTTCATCACGGTACAAACCGAACACAAGGCAATACTGGATGTCTGTACGCATCTGGAAAAATTAGGTGGCGAAGTTACGTACCTCGCTCCGGATACTGACGGACTCATCACGGCACAGCAAGTCAGCGACGCCTTACGCCCTGACACCGCTCTGGTATCGGTCATGTGGGCCAATAATGAAACGGGGGTCATTCAGTCCATCCGCGAACTGGCCCGTGTTTGTAACGAACGCGGTGTACTCTTTCATAGCGATGCGACGCAGGCCGTGGGTAAACTACCCGTATCGGTTGAAGGCATCGATTTACTCAGTCTGTCGGCTCATAAGTTGTACGGTCCCAAAGGTATCGGGGCCTTATACGTTCGGAAAGGTACACCCCTGAGTATTCAGATGCACGGTGGTGGACACGAACGGGGCCGCCGCTCCGGCACGCTGAACGTACCGGGCATTGTCGGCCTGGGTAAAGCCGCTGAACTGGCTCAGCAGACGCTAACCCAGGAAGCGGAACGACTGGCCGCGTTACGGGATCAGCTCGAAACTCAACTGCTGCAACAGATTCCGGGTACGCGGGTGAACGGTTCCCGAACCTCCCGTCTGCCTCAGGTAAGTAATCTGGCTTTTGAAGCAGTCGATGGCGAAGCGTTGTTGATTAATCTCACTCGTATCGCCGTATCGAATGGTTCGGCCTGTACCTCGGCTTCGGTGCTTCCCTCCCACGTACTGAAAGCCATGGGTCTGAGTGATGACCTGGCTCACGCCTCCGTTCGGTTTAGTCTGGGACGTTATACTACTGAAGAAGACATTGCCGAAGCCATTTCGCACGTGGTAGCGATGGTCGCTAAAACTCGAACGGACTTTCTGGTGATGTAAGCCAGATTTTTCCGAATATTGGGGGAATCTTCTATCCCCAAACCATGGAATATTTTGAACTCTATACGGAGCAGAATTTGCCCCGCTGGCAAACCAAACCCCGATCTGACGTACACCGCGAAGGAGACTGGCACCGTAGCACCGAAGTATGGGTGATTAATGATCAGCGGGAACTCTTGCTCAATCTTCGCCATCCCGATAAAGACCTTTTCGCCAACCTGTGGGACGTATCCATAGCCGGTCATCTGCAACCAGGTGAAAACTACCGAACGGCTGCCCTACGGGAAGTACGCGAAGAGCTTTCGTATCCCGTTTCTTCTTCGGAATTACACTTCATTGACGTCTGGAAAATAGATGGCTTCGATGTCCATACCCAGTTGTACGACCGGGAGTTCGCGGGTGTCTTTGTCTGGCTAACCTCACTTCCGATTACTGCTTTTACGCCCCAGCCGGAAGAAATCAGCGAGCTGCGTTTCGTACCCATCCATCAGGCTCGACAGGCCTTGGAAAACCCAGGTACGGGCCTGAATTTCATTCCGCTGGAAACCATTTTCCTGGAGATTTTAAGCCGGATTGAATCCACTGCGTTGTAACGTTTTCCAGCAAAAGTTCATCTAACCGTTACAGACGCTCACTTCATTCGTTTTTGCTATGGATCTTTCAGAACTCGGAGATCGTATCTGCATTTTGGGGCCTTCCAACAGCGGCAAGTCTACGCTTGCTCAGGCCATTGGTCAGAAATGTAACCTGGAAGTCATTCACCTGGATCAGTTTTATCATTGGCCCCATACCAACTGGCAGGTACGTCCACGCGACGAATTTATTGCCTTGCACGATACAGCTATCGCGGGTGATCGCTGGATAATGGATGGCAACTATACCGGTTGTATGCCGCAGCGGTTTCAACGGGCTACAGGGCTGATCTTATTAGATGTCTCTACCTCAACTAGCCTGGTCCGCTACTTCTACCGTACTCTTTTTCAATCCAACAGACCTGGCAATCTAGCAGGTGGGCAGGATAGTATTAAGTGGGCAATGCTTCACCATATTTTGGTTGTTACGCCTAAAAATCGGAAGCGATACACGCAACTATTCAATCAGGCGGAACTTCCTAAAATTCGGCTCACCTCCCGCCGGGAAATCAATCAATGTTACCTGGACTGGAGTCTGCAACGGCCCTTGTAGGGTCTTCCAGATAGCAGAAAAGAAGCCTCGTTTCAGTACGCACCCTTTCTGGTGCCCGATTCGGCAGACTTTTTTAAAATTCCGATCCTTCCCTGGTAACGTTTTAACACAAATCAATTTTAAACGTTTATACCATACCGTTCCATTTAATCACTAAAGATTCCTTTAGTATCTTAGCCAAAACGGATTCGTAATTATCCTATTATCTTTCTACGACTACTGTTTATTCCCTGATTATCAGCTAAATTTTATTATTCAGAACACTAGGCGTTGAAATTTGTTAATAACGTATAGAATAGATCTAACTCATTTGTTGAAGCTGTGAAAAAACACATCGCCATTCTGGGGGCTGGACCCAGTGGACTATACGTTTACAAACAATTGGTCGAAGGACACCCCACAGATGTAACGATTGACATCTTTGAAAGCAAACAGCAGTTGGGGGCTGGTATGCCTTATAGTTCAGAAGGGGCGAATGTTGAACATATTACCAATGTTTCCGGTAACGAAATTCCACCGTTGGTCACTTCCGTGCGAGAGTGGATTCAAACCTTACCCGAAGAAACCCTGCAAAGGTTTGGGATTGATCGCCAGAACTTTCACTCCTATCGCGTATTGCCACGATTACTGTTTGGACAGTACCTTTCCGACCAGTTTTCCCTATTGCAGGAGAAGGCCCGGCAACTGGGTATCATCACCAACGTTCATCTGGGAAGTTCAGTCACGGATATTATCGATGAGCCCGATCAGCAACGCGTATCGGTGGAAGTCAATGAAAAGGATCGCTTTTCGTTCGATGCGGTAATTATTTGTACGGGTCACGACTGGCCTAAATCGCACGAAGGAAAAATTCCGGGCTACTTCGATTCACCCTATCCGCCCGCTAAACTTCGAGGCGTTTATAACCAGACGATTGCTCTACGCGGGGCTTCGCTCACGGCTATTGATGCCCTCCGTACCCTGGCCCGTGCCAATGGTACCTTCCGTCGTAACGAAGCAGGTAAAGTCGTTTTTGAAAGTGATGCTCCTGATTTTCGGATGGTGCTTCATTCCCGGGATGGTTTTTTACCAGCCATTCGCTTCCACCTGGAAGAGCCGCTGGTAACCCGCGATGCATTGATGGACGAAGCAGCGATTGCTGCCAATCGGGTCAGCAACGAGGGCTTTTTGTCGCTGGATTTTGTCTTTGATGAAAACTTCAAGCAATCCTTTAAAACCAAAGACCCCGACTTTTACGACCAGATTAAGGATATGAAGCTGGAAGCGTTCGTAGAAACCATGATGGCCCAACGCGAACAAACCGATCCGTTTGATTTATTCCGGGCGGAATATCAGGAAGCGGCTCAATCCATTCGGCATCGCGAGTCGATCTATTGGAAGGAGATGCTGGCGGCTCTGAGTTTCTCGCTAAACTATCCCGCCAAGTATTTCTCGGCGGAAGATATGCATCGTTTAACGAAAGTACTGATGCCGTTGATTTCGCTGGTGATTGCCTTCGTGCCCCAAAGCTCGGCTGAAGAATTACTGGCGTTGCACGACGCAGGTCGGCTTAGTCTGATTGCCGTAGGTTCAGACAGTGAAGTAGAGCCTCAACCCGAAGGAGGCATTCGTTACCAGTACACGGACGAAGCCGGAAAGCCCCAATCACAGACCTACACAACGTACGTTGATTGTGTCGGACAACCGCACTTGAACGTGGATTCGTTTCCTTTTGAAAGTTTGAAGCAGGCGAAGTGTGTCAGTCAGGCCCGTCTGGCGTTTCAATCGGCTCAGGCGGGGAAAGAAGCGATGGATGAAAATCCGAAAACCGTCAGTCAGGATAGCCAGGGCACCTACTATATGCAAGTGCCCGGCATTACCATCACCGATGATTTTCAGATCGTCGATCCGCAGGGCGTAGCTAGCGATCGTATCTTCAATATGGCCGTTCCGTACATGGGTGGGTACAATCCCGATTATTCTGGACTTGATTTCGCCCAGGAAGCTTCGGCCCGGATCATCGGACACATTCTAGCTCTTGAACCTGCTTCGGTGTAGGGTTCAATTAATTGGTGCTTAAACAATACAAAAGGCTCAGGATAGGTAACCCTGAGCCTTTTGTATTTATCTTCCATACACAATCGATTCTCACCTATAGAGTTAGCTTTATTTACTGTGATTCTTTTATTATTATCTAATATCTTTATTTGAATCTGTTCGTTCGTTAGAATGAAAGTAAAACCCTGAAGATTATTCAACAAGCTAAATCGCTATTAAAAAGTAACAAAAAAATATTATAAACTTTTGATTAAATTAAGTAAAATTGTTCAAAATAGATAGAAGCAATTGCAAGCTCATCCCCTGATCTCTCTTATGAAAAAAGGTTTTTATATCCTCCTCTCTTCACTTACGCTACTACCATTAGGCTGTTCTCAGTACAACTCTAAGATCTCATTCAAAAATACGCTTCATGAAGAAACTTCTGATCAGTATATAACTCATCTTCAGTCGACTATCGATGAATCGAAACTCAATCAGATGCTATCGCTGAGAAGCCTTCCAGCTAGAAAGAAGTTTTATCTCACTACCTTAAATTCGGCAGAACGCTATTACTTCTGGGTTCGAAAGTTCAATCATTACGCGACTCTGCCCGAAGCTACTACTGAGCAGAAAGCCTTACTCAAAGAATTGGTCGGTCATTTAAAGCCTGAATTTTTTTCCACGCCATCACAGGCCAACGAGTTCAGTGAAGCATACATGGCCCAATGGAACAAAAAGGCATTGTCTGCCTTTGATCAAAGTCATCTGGCAACGCTCACGGGTACGCTGGAGTAAACGTACTGGCTTTTATTCATCAATTCAGCATAAAAAAAGAGCTCCGGGTTTTCACCCGAAGCTCTAGCGGACGTTGATGAAGCATTTATACCGCTCCACCAACGGAAACAGGTTCCAGATTTTGCAACTCCTCTTCCGTAAAAAGTCGCGAACGAATCAGAAACCTTACGCCTAACGGAATTTCCGCCGAAAAACTAGCCCCGCGTCCCGGTACTACGTCCAGCGTTAATTGCGTATGTTGCCAGTATTCAAACTGAAAGTCACTCATGTAAAAATCGCAGCCGTGTACGCGTCCCAGTAATACATCGTGACTGCCAATCTTGAAATCGTTTATTGGAAAACACATCGGCGAAGATCCATCACAACAGCCGCCGCTCTGGTGAAACAATAGCTCACCATGCTCTTCCCGCAGTTGATCAATAATGGCTTTCGCCGCATCGGTAATTAAAACGCGAGCAACCATGATAGTTTTCAGTTTGCGATTTTCAGTTTGCAGTTCTATACGTACTACCCTATTTTACTTCGCAAGATTTCTGCGACTAGTAGCCAACTGAAAACAGAAAACCGCAAACTGAAAACT
>NZ_NMPS01000245.1:0-18363 GCF_002261125.1 Siphonobacter sp. BAB-5385
TCGGAACGTCGCTTTTGTCTTTACCCTTCGGGATTCCGGAGTAAACTTTGTGTGCTGTGATATACCGAAAGCTAATACGCTAACCATCGGTATCCTAGCTAAGATGGCACAATACGAACGGGAGTTCATTGCCGATCGAACCAAGAAAGCCTTAGCCGAGAAAAAAAACGAGGCTTTGTCTTAGGCACTACGGCTAACTTAATATGGAGCGGGTTAAACGCAAAGGGACGCTGCATAGCCAATTGAATGCTCAGGCCGATCAAAATAACCGCAGGACGGGAGCTTTCGCTAAGAAGCTACGGGACTTTGGCTACATCTGGGCTGAGATTGCCCGGTAACTTAATGCCAATGGGTTTACACCCCGAATAGGGGAAGCTTTCAAATTATGTAAGTGCAGAGAGTAGTGGAGCTATTGGGTAATTTTACGTTAAAGCATTATATTATAGGGACGGCTTACTGTTCAACTTAGCCCTTTTTCTTGACTTATCCCTAATAGATAAGCTGGGTTCTTCTTCCTTCAATATAGTACAGCTAATTCTCAGGAGGAATAGACTATTGATTTTTTGCGAGTTGAGTCAAGGTTTTTAGCATGACTTCATAGGTAAGTCTTTGCTTCAACTCTATCTCTACGTTTTTAACAGTTTCTATCATTTCCGTAAACTTCGTCCGCAACTCTACTAGGGTAGTTTTCTTGCTTCGAGACAGTAATGCGAAGTCATAGCGTAATTGATAAAGCTGCCCAGCTAAAGAATCCAAATCTTCTGAAGCGAATTGAACTCTGAAAGGCTCATGGAAGATCATGTTTCTAATTTGCTCGGATGTCGAGCCTAGCAGATATCTTGTACCTTCTTCAAATTCTTTCAGCTCATTTTCCGTAAGACGAACTCTGACCACTCTGTCTCTGCGGTAGTCCTCGGGAAGTTTAGGTCTTCCCCCCCCAGGTTTACGGGTACGTTTAGGCTTGGCTTTTGTGATTGCTTTATTCATGTTCTTATTTTTGTCCTACAAAAATAACTAAGTTGTCCTTTTTTCCGCACTCTGATCCTGAGACTTTTGTCGCATCCTTTCCGGGACAACAGAAAGATCCCGGTAACTAATTTTTGAACTTCATAACTACGATTTACGATGCGATCATCTAACCGGAAAACCACTACCATTACGAAATTGTCGCTGCGTTGCTTTGGGATCAGCTTTAATGCGGAAGGACTGCCTTTACCGGGCCTTTACGCCATTCTAGTATTCATTCTACTGATCTTGTTGCTTAAATGGCTTCTGTGATTGCTTATGCAACAACAAACGATTTGGCTTCCATACGCGTTGTAGAATCACCTAGCAATTGTATATTCGTATCACTCAAAATGAAAGTAGACATGAAAGACGAAGGCAGAAATTCTAAAAAGATATTTTCAGCTTTATCCTCTAGTGTATTGGTGAAAGCTACTTCCAAGGCGATTCAGCAGGCTTCTAGGCGGGCGATGGATACCTCGGGTTATGTAGTGGTGGCTGAAGGAGACTGGATCGTACGTATTCACAAAGACGGACACAAGGAACGTATATCCCGGATCGAACCTATCAAAAGACCCCAATCTGTTAAGCTTGACTAAGCCCCGCCTTCGTGTCTTTGCCGGGCCTAACGGTTCAGGTAAGAGTACCATCATCCATGCCGTTCGCAACTACCGGGTTAATGGCAAGCCCGTAGATTTGGTATCTATGTGAATGCCGATGACATTGCCGCTGCCCTTCGAAGAAAAGTATTGAGTTTAAGTGATTATGAGATTACTACCTCATTAGAGGAAATTCATTCCATAGCTTTGGAATCAGGCTTGCTTAACGAGGAGTCTTTGCAGGAGCAATTCAAAGCAAGTTTCACGTTTGAAAACAATCACCTTAAGCTAGTCGATCCTAGTTTTGATGAGCGGCTGGCTCAAATTCTGGCGGATTTTCTTCGAAAGAAGCTCTTAGCTGAAAAAAAGAAGTTTTCCTTTGAAACGGTCTTTTCCCATGAGTCCAAGCTGGACATCATGCGAAAAGCTGCCGAGCAAGGCTATAAGGTCTACTTGTATTTTGTTTCGACGGAAGACTATCAGATCAACCAGTTCCGGGTGGAAAACCGGGTGAAGCAGGGTGGCCACGATGTACCTGTGGATAAGATCAAATCCCGCTACGACCGTTCCCTGGGGCTTCTTCACGAGGCGGCTCAGCTTACCTACCAAACGTTCTTCTTTGATAACTCCGTAGATCGGGATACGGATTCCTTTGAACCCTTTCTTTCGTTCAAGGTGGAAAATGGAAGGAAGGTATGGTCGAATAGCGATCCCGATCCTAATAACTTACCTCTCTGGTTTATCAAATATTACTTAAATCAAATTCAAGAATAATAGAGACTTTAGTTAAGTTAGTATAACTACTTGATATCCTATTTCATAGAATACTTTTGAAGGGTTTTAATCATTCTAAGACACCTATCTCTGGCAGTGATTTGGAACAGTTTATTAATCTTAATCGATTATTCAATGAACTCCCCATTGAATATACGTATAATTCGAAGGACGACAACATTGAATTAAACGAGTTCAGTCGCTTTCAGAAAGAAGGTTTGCTTGGCTGGAGCGAGTTATTACAATCCTATCGTATTGTTATCCTTGCCGAAGCAGGTGCCGGAAAAACGCAAGAGATTTGGCATGCTACTCAGCATCTGCAATCAGAGGGGAAATATGCATTTTTCTTGCGACTAGAACATATTGTTGACGATCTAGAAAGTGCATTTGAAATCGGTACTTTTCAAGAGTTTCAGAATTGGATAGATTCCAATGATGAAGGCTGGATCTTGCTTGATTCCGTGGACGAAGCCCGGTTAAAAGATCCGAAGGATTTTAAAAGAGCCCTTCAAAAACTGGCTGCTCAAATAGCTAAGGCCAAATCAAGGGCCCATTTGATCATTACTTCCCGAATTACAGCTTGGAGGCCTAAAAGTGATCTAAAGTTCTGCAACTCGCTATTCCCTGATGTATTGCCTATATTAGAGAATGGCAAGAGTGATATTCATGAAGACACGTTTTCAGAGCAAGCTAGGTCTGAGGCAGCACGAAGCCAATCTGAACAGCAGAAGGCTGGTTTTAAGGTATACTCCTTAGCTGATTTGACAAGGGAACAGATAGTCACTTTTGTCGAGGCAAAAGGTATCAAAAATAGTGCCGGATTTTTAAATGATTTGGAGCGGAGAGATGCCTGGGCCTTTACCACTCGTCCACAAGACTTGGATGAACTAGTGTCGTTCTGGAACGATAAACAGCGGCTAGGGTCACGTTTTGAATTGATGGAGCACAGCGTCAAGCGAAGACTTAGTGAACGGGATCAGGATAGAGCTGAGTCTAGACCTTTTACCGTTGAAAAAGCTCAAAAAGGGGCTCTTCTACTGGCTTCAGCATCTGTACTCATGCATAAGAGTGTTTTTCAAATACCAGATGGAACAAACTATGGAAGTGGCATCGATGTAAACTTGATTTTAAAGGACTGGGATGATATAGATATTCAAACTTTATTAAGTCGACCACTCTTTGATGAAGCGATTTATGGAACAGTTCGCTTCCATCACCGCTCAGTACGAGAATACTTAGCGGCAGTCTGGATTGCGGAGGAATTGAAAAGGGCCGGCTCCCGGCAAAAGATTGAACACCTATTTTTTCGCACTCAGTATGAGCAGGAAGTGATCATACCTTCGATGAGGCCAGTTCTCTCATGGCTGGTTTTACTCGACACCCAGTTGTTGCTCAAAGTTTATAACTTGGAACCGGAGCTTATTTTAGAGGGCGGCGATCCGAGTAGAGTCCCACTTGAGATAAGACAGAAAATACTTGCTTCCATTTGTCAAGGACTAGATTCCGCTTCTTTCTATAGGCCCTTTGAGGAGCGGGTAGCCATACAGCGTTTTGCTTCAATAGACCTAGTAAATGACATCATACACTTGCTCAAGGAGTACAGGCATAATACAACTATCACTACCTATTTACTTAATCTGGTTTGGCAGGGACAAATGAAAGCGGCTTTGCCTGTGGCTCTAAGTTTTGCCTCAGATCCTACAATAGGGATACGTACTCGGATCACAGCTGTAAGAGTAATAAAAGAAGTAGGGGAGAAAAAGGATTTGGATTCAGTATGGATTCATTTCCTAAGGGAAGAAAGTGCTTACGATCGGAGTCTTTTAGCTGAACTAGTGGATGATTTAGAAGCATCTCAAGAGTCGATAGCGTGGCTACTTGAAGCATTAGCCAACACACAGGATGCAAAGAAGTATGACTACGATTCTTTAGGTTATTCATTATTGAATTTTGTTAACCGAGCTGACGTAGAGTCAGTTAGTAAGCTGGTTGAAGGCATTGATCTACTTTTACATCGTCAGCCTATTGTCGAAAGCAGTTTCTATGAGCTCTCAAAGCAGTACGGCTGGCTAGTAAATGTGAGTATCAAAGCCATTGAAAAGTTAATCATCAACCGGCACCCTGCCGCCTTGACTTCAGCTAGTCTATTTGTCCTTACTCTAATACCTGTCTATTATAGATTTGGAGACTCTCCGAGCTGGTCGCCAACTCATAATTTTCATAACCTAATTCCTGAATGGCCGCAATTGAATCAGGCTCTATTTTGGAAACATATTGAAGAAGCCAGAAAGCATCAAAAAGAGCCCTTAACTGACTTTTGGAGATTCACTGGGTTAGATGAATACTGGAAGTTTACGGTAAATGAATTCCAGCAAATTCTAAGTGACGTTTCCTTACGTCCACTTTTAGATGACCGATTAGTTGCCTTATCCCTGGCTTTTCACTTATACATAGAAAATGAAAGGCCACTAGTCTGGTTAAACGATCTTAGACAATCAGTAGCTCATCAGCCAGCCTTGACGGAAAAACTGGACGGGCTCCTGAATCCGCCTGCTCCGACCAAAAAATGGATCCAGCATATAGAAAAAGAGGCTGAGTGGAGGCGAAAGCAGGAAGAGGAAGAAAAACAGCGTCAACAGGAGCATGCGGATCATGTAAAATGGCTTAACGAGAACGTTGAAAAAATACGATCGAATGATTTAGAACAGGGGGCTAATTTTAATGCTCAGTACGACTTATACCTGCGTATGAAAAGCATTAATGGGTCAAGTAAAGACGAGCAAATCGATGAAAACTGGCGAAGCTTAACCAAAGAATATGGCCTTGAAATAGCAATTGCTTTTCGAGATGGTTTATTAGGCTTTTGGCGAACCTATACGCCAACATTTCAATCCGAAGATAATGAGGATATTTATACGTTTGGTATTGAATTTGGGTTGGCTGGCCTTGAATTAGAATCGTCGCAACTAACACATTGGTCTCAAGACTTTAGTGAAGAAGAAGTCGAGATTGCCTGTCGCTATGCTTTTCGAGAACTAAATAGATTCCCAAGCTGGTTTCCAAGGCTATACGAGCAACATCCCCAAAAAGTTAGTGAGCTAGTTACTCAGGAGATTGGCTGGGAACTAGAAGGTTTAAAGGAAAACAAGCATTATGTTTTAAGCAAAGTTTGTTGGAGTGGGGAATGGCTATGGAATAGTATCGCTGAAGCTATGCTAGTATTACTAGATAAAGAACCAATCCACATTAGTATCTTAAAGGATTTGCTCAAAATCGTCCAGGGAAGTTCGAGCATTTCAAACCATATGCTTGCTCAACTAGCTGAACGGAAGTGTAACGCACCTATCTCTATAACGACTATTCCCTACTGGTATGCAACCTGGATAAGCGTAGACCCCAAGCAAGCAATTAAACCCTTTTCTAATTGGTTAGCCGGAATCAATTTGCATGATCAACAGAAAGCTACCCAAAAGGCTATGATCATGATAGTGGCTCTTTTAGGAAAAAGACGTTCAGGCTCAGGCTTTAGAGAAGCCTTCAAAACGACTACACACTTAATGCAGCTTTACCAGCTAATGCATCAGTACATCCGCGTTGAAAACGATCTTCATAGAGCTAACTCAGGAGCCTATTCTCCTGAATTACGTGATGATGCACAGGAAGCCCGTGACGACTTGCTTTCTATGCTTCAGACGATTCCTGGCAAAGAGACGTATTTGGCTCTTAAAGAACTCGCTAGAACGCATCCGGTTGAAGATTTTCGGAATCGGTTGAAACGACATGCTAAAGAAAGGGAGGAAATAGATTCAGATAGTCTTCCTTGGAATGCCGAGCAGTTTAATGAATTTGCCAAGACCTTAGAGTGTACACTGGGCAACCCTCGCGAACTATTTGAATTAGCAGTTCAGCGATTATTAGATTTAAAACACAGCCTTGAAGAAGGGGATTATAGTACTGCTTCTACATGGGCAAAAGAAGATCAAGAAACGGGAATTAGAAAAGCAATAGCAGACTGGTGCGAGAGCCGCTCCTTGGGCAAGTACTCAATTACGCAAGAAGAAGAGATGCCTGATGCTAAAAGGCCTGATTTACGTTTTCTTAACTCTTACTCTAATTCTCCCATCCCAGTTGAGCTCAAACTGGCCGATAATTGGAGCGGTTCTAAGCTTTTTGAAAGACTAGAGAATCAGTTATGTGGAGATTATTTACGGGATATTCATTCTTACCGAGGTATATATGTGATAGTATATCGAGGAAAAATGCAAACTTGGAACCTGCCGAACAGCAATATAAAAGTGACATTTGCTGAACTTGTCGAGGCATTACAAGCCCACTGGATGCAACTATCCCCTAGTTATCCTAAGATTGAACAAATAGCAGTCATTGGTATCGACTTGACAAAGCGAACGGACCGAGTAAAACCTGCTAAAAAGAAATAGGCTTATAAGCTTCCTGTAGAAAAAAATAGATCAACTTCGATAGGACCTAGGGGAATTACGAGAGAAATGCAAAAATCTTATGGCATTTTACAAACGAACCTCTGTAAATGGTTACCCATCAAAATGCACCTTCAAGAGAATGATATACTTTTGATCACTCCACTAGTTAACTAACTTTACATAACCATTGATTATAAAACACGTCCGCCAAAGTACAACGCCCTGCCTTCTGCTGAGAGGGCCGGACGTGTACTTTCCAATGTTATGTTATTCCGAGCTGGTTTCAGCTATAAACAGCCATAGTATTACGTCTATTTACACAAACATGTTGTGTTTCTAGCAAACCAGTGATACTGACAATACGAAAATTGTAACAATCAAAATACAATTCAATATTATTAAAACACAAAACAATACAGAAGTCCGACAAAACTTTCGTAAATTTAAGAGTTAGTAGTCATCGTTATTAACGACTCTGTAAATATTAAACAGACCGAAAATGAATGGACAAGCCAACGCACAGTTGCACCACATTTTCTTTTGCCCCAACCGCACAAAAATCAGGATTGAATGTTAATTGGACTTGTAAAATGGTTTGACATAGACAAAGGTTTTGGTGTTGTCGGAACACCAGACGGAGAAGAATATTTTCTTCACATAAATAGTTTTATAACAAAACCAGAAAAAATATTAAAGGGAACAGCTATCGCTTTTTCCCCTAAAACAGATAAAGCGAAAAATAGAAGTTCGGCTGACAACAGCCGTTTAGTTGGAATTGCCGAAGATTGGAAAGCAATCTTTAGTTATTTAGGTAAGTCCGATAGCGTTAGAATAGAAGTAGAAGTAACAGGTCGAGGAAAGCGAGGTAGTCCATACCGTCATAAAGAAACCCAATCGTTCAGTTTAATTGGACTTTCGTTAAAATATTTCTTTAAAGACAAGAGTGAAGAAGAAATATCAAATTTCATTACTGACTATTTTGACACCGATTTAGATACAAAACATTTCATTTCATATTGCGAACTAATTGAAAACAGACTTACAAAGCATTTTTCAAGTGACATAGCATCCAGCATTCTTAATAGAGTTTTTTCTCATTTTGGCAAAAATTTGAATGAAGAATTACTTTTTGGTGTTTGGAAACAGAGGAAGTTTAAATTCATTTCATACAATGAAATAGACGATTACGAAATTCCTGAAAATGTTCTTAAAGCACATATTCTTGAAATTGGTAAAACAGAATTAAACCGTATTCTAAAATTTAGTTTTGGTTCAGAGTTCGGTTCTTACTATGTAAACAATAAATTCAGCAATATAGAAAATCTTACTTCTACGGAAATAAAAGAACTATATCATTTTGTTGAAATTGAAATAGAACGAGAAAAAAGAAAACATCAACTTGATAGTTTATATGTTCAAAAAATTGAAACTGAATTAACTGAAAAAGCCAACGAACTTGACACGATAAGAAATAGCGATGATTTCAATAATTATAATCGTTTGTTGCAACTTATTCCCTACCAATTCACCGATATTGACAAAAACAAAATAACTGAAGCAATTCATCAAATAGTTGCTCAAAAATGTTCAGATGAATACAAAGCAGAGCTTTGGGTTAAAGGAATAATAAAAGACACATCATTTGAACTTGTATCAAAATGTTTTTTTGACAAAGATACTCAAACAGAAAAGCGAATATCAATCCTTAAGAAGTTAAAAACTGATAGGCAATTTGAACTTTTAAAAAAATATTCTGATGAATTTAATTTTGAAAAAGCCTTTGAATTACTTGCAGGATTGCTCAAAAAAGAAAATTCATTTGACTTTTCAAAAGTTCTGTTTGATAGTGCGTTTTGGAAAGATAAAAGAGAAATTGAGTTAATAGAGTTGTTTACTAACTACGTTAATACGCAAAGCAACGATGAACAGAAATACGAACTATTTCTAAAAGGATATATAAAAAATGTTCCTCAAAACATAGTAAGGAAAAACACACACCAACTTGAAAAAGTAGATTGCAAAAAGATTTTCAAAACCATCTCCGAAAATAAATCTTTCATCAATGAAATCTTAACTGAAAAAGTAACACTTGACGATACAAGCTCTTTTAGTTGGCTTTATGATTTGGCAATAGAATTTTTAGACCAGGAAAATTTCAACTCTTTTGACAAAAAAGTATTTGATACTATTGAACAATCAGAATATTTCAAATTTTGGGAAATAGGAAAAGCGAAAATATTCCCTCAAAATAAAATAGAAGAAATTTTACAAGACAAATTTGAACACTATACCCAAATAAATAAGTGGATTGAGAACAAAGCGACAACAACCGAAGAAATATCGGAGTTTTTGTTTTCATTTCTATATAAGCAAATTTTGGTAACAGATAGAATAATTTTCTACAAACAACTAAATCACATAAAATATCTGTTACAGTTAAATGAATTACATTTAGAAAAGATAAAACAAATCAATAACGATTTCTATAACGTAATTCTTTGGGCATTAGACAAAGAAAATGTTGTTGATTTTGAATTGCTAAAACAGAAATTTATCTATTTCGCCCCTGATGAACAAGTAAGAATAATTAGAAAATTATTTTTGCTTAAAGCAAACGGGCAATTTGATTTAACCATTGAAAAACTAAATGAGCTTACAAGATTTGATTTAGATTTATACAAAACGAATTTAAAATTCAATCCCGATATACCGATAGATATTTCAACATACGTAGTTATTAAGGCATTATTTTCATATCAGCAGCACAATCGTTTTTTTGTTGAAAGCGAACTTTTGACAGTTGTATTGAACGATTTAAAACTTGATAAAACAAGACGATTTAGATTGTTAAATTATTTTGAAAATTGCTTAGGAAGACAAACAGCAAATTTTAATTGGTCAAGAGAAGGCGAAATTAAAAAAGTAAACTATGGGAATAATCAATTTTACTTTGCAATTAGTTTCCCTATGGGAGATAAACATTGGGTTCATAATCGTTGGGGAGACAGAGAAGTTTATTCGCCAAATCCAAATTTTGAAAATCTAAAAAAATTAGTAAAGAGAATTTCAGGTGTTAAATGGAACCCAAATGAAAAACATTGGGGAGTTCCTTCGCAATATGAAACAGAGGTTTTAAGTTTTGCCAAAGCACAAAGATTTTTTCTTGACTTTGAAGGAAGCAAGTATGCAAATAACATTCATTTAGTAGACTTTAAAAGAGAAGACATTCCAAACGGGATTTTATTCTGCGAGGGTAGATTAGCAAACAAACCACACGAGCTGTTTAAAAAAGAGTTTTGGTGGTGTGGTGGACAACCTTGTTTTAGCAAATGCGAAACTATTCATATAACAGATGAATGGGAAAAATATACATTACTTGACTTTTGCGAAATATTAAACTTGAATACTGATGAAACAAACAAAATGGGAGATTATATCCCTAAAGGCCATTATTATCAATTTATCGCTTTAATTAATCGATTTAACAGGTTACTTGACAAGTTATATTGCCAAGACTGTAATCACATATTATATCCATCTGATTTTGGAACGAGCCATTTTGCTGCACATACTATGGTAAGATTTCAATGCAGGAATGAAGCCTGCTCTAATAATGATGAAATTTATCTAAACCATTGTCTTAACGGACAATGTAATTGTATAATAGACAGTAGAGTTTCAAAAAAATGTGACAATGGATTATTTATCTGCGATAATTGTGGCAGTTGCTGTTCTCACAAAATGTTAGAAAGACGACTTTCAAATTTAAAACTCAATGGAGGATACATACACAACAGCTTGGTAAAATGCGTAAATGAAAAGTTAGGGCATCTTGAAAAAGCAGAATATTTTTGCTACAAATGCAAGTCTAAAATGACAGAAACAAGCAATGACATTTTCCAATGTTTAAATTGCAACGTGAAATACGACACGACCAAATACAAATTCAAAAGACCACATATACATTTAAGACAGACGAGGGAAACGACAGGTAACAATGGAAAAAGTGACGAACTTAATGACGATGATTTTGACTTTCCATTTTAACCGACGTATTTTGGTGGCACATTTGCATTTTTGCACAAAAGCCAAAAAAAATGCAAATGTGCCACCAAGCCAACGCACCATGACAGACTAGATGAACGAACATACCACATACAGACAAGAAGGGCGAACTGCTAACAAGGTATTGCCGCAAAGGGGCTGACGTGTTTCAATTCGGCATTTGTGAAAGGTTCAAAATTCGTTTTTCAATTGAACTTTGATGCTAAAATCCCCGCCTTCGGCAATACCAAACGCTGTACAATTTAAGTCAAGGTTTATTGAATTGATCCCAAAATTCTCTGTCATCATAAGCTGGGAATAGTCGGGCATACTTTGAATTATTGCGCTTATAATCTTGGA
This sequence comes from Siphonobacter sp. BAB-5385, assembly GCF_002261125.1. NCBI lineage: Bacteria > Pseudomonadati > Bacteroidota > Cytophagia > Cytophagales > Cytophagaceae > Siphonobacter > Siphonobacter sp. BAB-5385. The sequence continues at coordinate 11,222 of NZ_NMPS01000245.1, forward strand.
TTTGGTTATAGTAATAATCTCGCTCTCGAATTATTGGATCGATCAAAGGCCGCAATCGAGTTCAGGTAGTCATAGTGGGACTGAAAGCCCAGATTCAATTCTAAGGCAAAATCATCGCTAGCGAAGAGTTGACTTCTGATTTGTACTAACCGAAGCCAGATCCTTGTAATCCGAAAAGCCTCGTTTTTTATACTGATATCCAGCCAAATCCTGATCGATGATGGGAACATGCTCCGGAATAAAGTTAACGGCGTTGGTACTTTTTCCAACGCGGGCGGGCCTGCAATGACATAGATATTCATCGAACAATGAGGACCGTACCGTTCTTGTACTCGGCTACGGTATGTCCGTCTTCACGTACATAGACTAAAGGTTGATTAATCGAAAACAAGTAAGCCTTTGCCTTCTCAAGTAGTTGTTTCTGCCAGTCGGCTCTTTCCTGCTGGGTCATCGAGCGAGGGTCTTTGACCATCGTCCCAACTCTATATTTGATGGTATCTTCCATAGTAAGTCGCTGTAAATAAAGGTGAAAATACGGTATTTGCTTAGGTATTAGAGGACCTATTTTCTATTTTACGTTTCCCTGAAGTTCGTCTGTAAAAGGTTATAGATTCCTGTTTGGTAGTTATGTTAACTACTTAACTTCCGGAATAACCCAATGGCCTAATGAATAGGAAGCTTTCATATTGACTCCAATCGTTTGGGGGACACTCCGATCATAGATAGTACTGAACCAAGTTCGAATCTGAGTTGAATAGGTGCCTTCTAAACCTAGGTTAAAACGAGGATTGAAACGGTATACAATACTCGTTCGCAATAAACCAACGGCTTTCGCACTACTAAAAAAGGGGACATTAATACTAGAGGGAGCAGCTCCTCCTGGTTGGACCAGAGCAGTTTGTTCACGTTTTATCAGTAATTCTGAACCTATGCCCAAGGAGGCTGTCCACTCCCATTTATTCCAATGGTGAAGCTGTTGCTCAACCATTAGGGCAAAAGTAACGTATTGATCTTTCCTCGTTACTTGAGCCATCAAAGGCATTATTTCGTAAGCAGGATACCGACGAATCATATACATTTTCCGATCTCCGACTAATGCTCCTCCCAGAAAGCGAGTTCTTTTTTGGTTGTTTAAGCGAAACCAAAAATCAATTTGTTTACCTGTGCCCCAACGATTTACTGCCTTGTAATCATGTGGATTTACTAGGGAAGTCTTCGTCCAAGTCAACGTGGGTTGTACTAGCAGTGTTTGAGCTGTCAGGCGAGAACTAATAGCCTCTAGCAATAAAAAGCTAATCAAGATAGTGATAGTCCGCATAGAGGTCTTCTCTCCAATGAAATGCTTATTTTATGAGATGAGTCTTAACTATAGTGTCTTTTTGGATAGTAATGATATGATTAATCGGGGACTTCCTTCTCATTAAAGTGCCTCCTGTTTTCAAGGGAGCTTGGTGTTCATCTTTCCAAGCAAAAATATTGAGTTCAAAATCTCGGTCAGTAGGTACATGCTCTAAGTTAGCTTGAATTTGTATACTATCGTAGGGAAGAATTGGGCCTATCAATAGTGAGTCATGAGTGAAGTATAAGTTATTACTGACTCTATCCTGCATACGGATAGCTACTTTAGTGATGTGGTTAGGACTTTGATTGCGGATCTTGAAAGACGTAAAGAGTAGACGTTCTTCTTCTCTAAAGGGAGTACAAGATAGAAGCTGAGAGATCAAGAAGGTACCGGCTAATAGTCTAGTCTTCATTCAAAATGATGTTATATAAGTGTCTTTATGATACTACGTTGCTTAAAGATGCTACCACTGACGTTTACTAAAAGCCTGCAAGAACTCAGAAAAACTGCTGCCTATTGCTTCCCTATACTCATCATCAATTAAGTCAAGCTCATAAATCATTCTATTATAGATACAATAGTGAAAGTAGCCGCTAGAGCCAAGAATGATAAATTGATGGTAAGCGGTTTGATGAGTACGATGGAATTGAGTTATCTGAATAACATCTTGGATAGGCCAAATTGAAATGTAATTCTGCCCAACGTCGCCTTCAGCTCCATCATGCAGACTCATAAACTCTAGATAATCATTCGGCAAATCAGGACCATGTAAGGCTATCAAATTAGCCAGTGTCTCATTAGTAGGCTTCTTATTAAAAACAAGCCCATTAACTAGTTCGCTTTCCATAAAAACACGACTTATCCTGTTCTACAATCAATTTTTACGTTAATTTAAAGTATATATAGAACCATTTCCCTAGTCTAACTAAGAATTGATCACTAGACAAAAGTATTATATCTTGAGTGGATACGGTTTTATCAGTGATTCGACAGATATGCGTAAGAGCTCACTGAGTTTACGAATCATGGGCAGTGAAAGAGCCTGTTGGTAGTGCAACACTTCGCTAATTGCCAAATCGTCCCCATAGATACGAGCCAGCTCCGCTGCTTCGTACCCAAAATCCTCCATTCGGATTTTAATCAGCTCCACCGGATCGGCCTCGGGTAGCTGTTCGGCTACCAGCTTTTGCTCATAATCACTAATCAAAAGCACCAATAACTTCTTTTCTCTGTAAGCGATGCTTTCCGGTTCAGCATACTTAAGTTCTTGATAGCGGGCCATGGCAGCCTCATACGCTTCTTCTTTATCCAGGATAAACCATAGTCGGTTGCTCATCTTCTTTGTTTCATTGGATGATGAAAGTAACTCTACACTTCTATTTGGCATGTTTGCCTATCGATCGAATATCGTCTCTTCGCTAGATAAGTTCAGATCCGCTTTTTTATCCGTCCGTTGGCTTATTTCTGCTTAGGTTTATCCTAGGCAGTCGTTGTTAACGATGCTTTGGCTTACCTCATGATCCTTACCTTACTGTTCTCAGGTTCATGGTTACCCTGTTGTCAGGGCTTTAATCTAATCACGAGCCATTCCCTAGGGAGTAACTTAGTAAGATAGAAATTACAGGTGCATCGTCGGCTGTAACCCGTGACGTTTACCTTAGATTAGTAGTAAACACGCTAGTCTGGGTCTACTAATGTATATTTCTTTCGAATCCGATCCGTTTCGATATGCTCCTGATAAAGTAACCAGTAATGCAGCGGCTCCCGGCTGGATACTTCGACGGGACTAACCAGTAGCCCTTGGACCGTCGGCAGGCTACCCAGTACCCGGCAGAAGGTAGGCAGTAGGCTAAAAGCCACCCTAAAATAGCCTACCCACTAACGCCCTCCCCCTTGTACTTCCCCATTCTCGATGAATACAACATCCCAATACCTGCCCCGAGCCTAATTGAGACATGATGGATGTGAATAATGCTTCAAATCCCGGCTCAGTTACTGCATAAAACCGGAAATGCGTCAACCGTTTATCCTTCATAGCTACGTTTGTGTATCATCGCTTAAGATACCCAGCTACTGGCGTTGTCTTCTCTTCGCTCACTGGTATCTTACCAGCCTAAGCCTTGTTTTTTACTAGGCACGGGCTTTATTACCTTTGCTTTTCGCAATGAACACGACACCTATGCCCCATCAGGGACGCAACCTCAAACGGATCCGGGAGATCTTAGGCATCAAGCAGGAAACTTTGGCCCTAAAACTGGGTCTAAGCCAGCAGGCCATTTCTCAGTTAGAGCAGAAAGAAGCGATTGATGCAGCTGTTTTAGAACGAGTCGCTCACTTTTTGGGCGTATCGAAAGAAGCCATTCAAAACTTTGATGAAGACTCCATTAACTATCACATTCAGAATAACTACGAAGGCTCTAATTCACAAGCTTCAAATGTTATTAATGGAAATGGTCATTATACAAATTGCCAGTTCAACGCTTTAGATAAGCTGCTAGAAGTTCAGGAAGAAAACAAGCAGCTGTATGAGCGGCTCTTGAAAGTACAGGAAGAGAAAAACCAGTTACTCGAACGCTTACTAGCTAAAGAGCTAAGTAACGCTGGGATTAAACTGTTCTTTTTGGATAGCTTTTTTGAGGTATATCCCTGACTAAAATCGAGGTTTTCTTGTAGGAATCCGTTTTAATTTGTTTTCAATCGTACGTACTTCCTGCTGAAGTTCAGAACGCTTAGGTCGCAGTTCACCCCCTTTGACGCTAAGCACCTTTAGTAGCCGCTCAGCCGTGTCGATAGAGGCGAAGCTAGGATTTAGCCGCTTGCATTCGCTCAGGAAGTATTCCTGCTGCCGGGTATTACCCGTATCTATGGCCTGGGCGACGGCCGTCATCATTCGGCCCCTTGAGGAAAGAAGTATCTCGCGTGACGTCTCATAGTACTGCTCGCTGTAGGCGTGCTCATCAAGTGATTTAGCAAAGGCAGGCGATGCCTTCACGCGATTGTTCATTTCACCCGTGGATACATTGCCGATATAACCCAGCCCGTAAGAGCCGTCTTTTAGCTTTTCAATGACAATGCCCCGGCTATGCAGGTAATCGAGCTTATCCTCAACGTTCATCGGCGACTGAGCCAGCACTTTTACGACGTAGTTGTCGTTGAGCCGGGCTTCGATGGCTTGATAAAACGTGTCCTCCAAGGCATCCTTCAGTCGCTTCGGGTTCAGATTGTAAAAGGACTCTTCAAATTCCTTCCCGCTGATCGCACTTAGCATCACCTTTCGCTCGGCTACGCTAAAGGTCTGCGGGATAAAGACCGGGTTTTCATACGGCGATTCTTCAATAGTTTTTAGCTCTCCAGCGGATGCCGTATAGCTCAGGTGTTTGTTCTCCTGACTATAAAAGTGACCACCGTTTCGTGGGACGTTCATGGCATCCAAAAACAGACTTCGACTCTCGCTATTCCCTTTAATCTTGCCAGCCAGGGCAATGAAGCGTTTCGTTGACCCATAAAAGTTCATCTGCTCCTTCTTGATTACTTCGGCGAGCTGCTTCTTTTTAAACCGCTCAAAGTGCGTGAGAATCGCGACGGCTTTTGTCTCATCGACATTGTGCTTACCTTGCAGGTTACGCACGAGTTCCGTAAAAGGAAAGTCCTCGATCCGCTGACTCTCATACTTGATTCCTGAACGTTTGGCGTAGTCCATCCAGAGCTGATTCACAGCTCCGGCGTAGGCTTTCAGCTCATCTGCGGATACCGCAACGGTGATAGCGGGCTTCGGTGTAACAGGTTCTTCTTTCCGGGCTAGAGGACGTGAAGGAGCAGAATACGTAGCCTTCTTTTCTGGCTGATGGGATACTACTTTCGGGGTAATCGTAGTTTGAACCGATGTTTGTTTAGTAAGCGTAGTGTCGGGTTGAGAAGTTGTCTGACTAGCGGTTTGTCTCGTAGCTTGAGCTTGTTTGGCCTGCTTTTCAAGCTGCCGATCAAAATATGCTTTTAGGTCAGGAGCTTTAAATCCTGCGGCATTTCCGGTGATAGAAGTGTTCTCATAGTGAAAGGAAGCTCCCACGAAATTGCCTTTACTATCGTCCTTCCACTGAGCTGTTACGCCTAAATCTGCTAAGCTTTTCGCTAATTGTTCCCGGCTGGAAACGCTCTGTTCTAAGAGTAATTCAATCGCCTCATGCACGTATTCCCGTACTCTTTTGCGGTGCGGGTCTTTCTCTTTCATCGCCCATGTTGTAGCAGCCGGACGTTCGGAAAGTCCTATAATCTGCTCGGTTTGCTCTTCTCTGAGCGTTGAATTTTGATAACTTTTTAGCTTCCGTAGTCCTAGTTTTTCTTCAACATTGCGACAGGCATTCAGGTTTTTATAGCGAATGAATTTATCATCATACGCCGTAAACGTCTCGGTATTGACGCGGTTTACCACCAAATGAAAGTGCTGGTGGTCGGTATCGGTATGCTCGTAGACGGCAATCTGATGACTGGTAGTGTCGATCTTCATTTCATGTAGATAGGCATCCATCGCCTGAATCATCTGCTGGCGGCTGAGCTTTCCTTCCTCTTTAAAATTCAGTGAAATGTGCAAAACGGGCTTTTTACAAACCGAGTGCTGAGCCACCTCCTGCATTTGTTGACTCATAAATAGTACATCCTCACCAATGAGGTTATAGCCTTTCACGAACTCCGCTTGCTCGGAGTTCTGCTTCTTTCGTCCCTGGCCGTAGCCCAGACAGCAGTAAAAGTTATCGCCTTTGGTGAGGTTAGCTATCATGACTGGAGCATTGCTTTGATTTCTAAAAGAATTTCGTTGATAATCACGGCATCTACGTTTTTGGCGTGGGCCATCCGCGTGAGCTGTTTTAAGTTATTAGCCACCCCAAAAAAGGTCGTGGCGTAATTCCTTCGGTATCCGCTCTTTCACGACCACGCCACTAACCACTCTCCGGATAAAATCTGACTTGTTTTTGCACTGAGCTTTTTTAACTTTTTCTACCAGATCCGCGTGTTCGGCTTCCGTGAAACGGACTGTTACCGCAACTTCTTTCGTAATCTTATTTTCTTCCCTATTCTTAGAAATATACAAAGATACATTCCGCTTTTTTTGGGGTGCAGGGGCTTGCCCTTGCCAAGGCTTTGGGTGGGTGATGCAAATGGAGGAACGGAATTTGTATTACAAACCCACAACTTGCTTACTGCAAAAAAGGTAAAAAGTTAATCTTTCGTTATAACCACGCCGGTAGGCGATCTTTTCAGATACGAAAGATGGAAAAAGAGAAGAATTATGACAAGCGTTTAAACGATTGTATTTGAATAATACTATCGCTAATCAAACGTAAAAAGGGAAGTAAAGTATGTTATTTCAAGGCATACCTAAACAAAAACAGGCCGAAATTTACTCAGCTTCGGCTAAAGTTAGTTATTATATCTTGCAACGGTAGTAACTGCTCTTTATCCTTCCATCAGACCTACTATCTACGCAACTAAAATCAATAATTTATCAGTCTTTAAAGATGAAATACAACACAAACCATTGCAAATCAACTATTTAACCAGTAACCATATTATATATAGATTCATTCGTAAGAATTTTAGATCTTTTTTATCAAAATAACTTTTTAAAATATATACATATCTATTTATAAACTTATATACGTATATAAATAGATAGATTTATACGTATATATGATTTACCTTTCCCTTTACTCTTTTGTGTATATTGATACATTTATATCGATAGATATCCCCTATCTTTACGCCCCCTCTTTTTGTACCTTTGTACCTTTGTACCTTTGTACCT
>NZ_NMPS01000246.1:0-215 GCF_002261125.1 Siphonobacter sp. BAB-5385
CCCAGCCGCTCAGCGTCGGCTTTAAATTCCTGCTTCACTCCCAGCGGGCAAACGATAAGACCCTTGCCGCCCTGCTTTGAGGTAGCCAGTCTTCCCAGCTCCAGCTGCATGATTGATTTACCAAGGCCAAAACTAGCAAAAATGGCCCGGCGTCCGCCCTCTGCCGCCCAGCGGATGGTATCTTTTTGGTGCGGGAAACAGATCGGATTGATCTC
>NZ_NMPS01000247.1:0-217 GCF_002261125.1 Siphonobacter sp. BAB-5385
GCAGGAATTTAAAGCCGACGCTGAGCGGCTGGGAATTCAGGTAACCTACTGCCGCACGCAGGCCGAAGTGGAAGCTGCTGAAACGGATTTGATCCTGACTAACTACGAGCGGGTGCGTGATGGTGACATCCGGCCGTCGTACTTTACGTTTGCCAGTTTGGATGAAGCCTCCGTGCTCCGCTCGTACGGCTCAAAAACCTATCAGGAGTTTTTAGAT
>NZ_NMPS01000248.1:0-34309 GCF_002261125.1 Siphonobacter sp. BAB-5385
TTGTCCGTAGTATTCACTACGGACTTTTTAATTTGGTAGGCTGTGCCTACCGTGCTGTACCTGCCCCGCATTGCATACGGGGCTATTCAGATTAAGCTTTGGAGGCTTGATTGAAAAAATAGACAGGGTTTTAAGTCAATTAGAAAATTGACTAAAACCCTGTCTATGAATAGCTAAAAAAATCAAAATGCCCTTAAAGAGCCGTTTTGATCTTCAGTTCGTCCAGTTGCTTCTGAGCAATCGTAGAAGGACTATCAATCATGATGTCACGGCCCGCGTTGTTTTTCGGGAACGCGATGAAATCACGAATCGTATCGGCTCCACCGAAGAGCGAACACAAACGGTCGAAACCAAAAGCAATCCCTGCGTGCGGAGGGGCACCAAATTCAAAGGCATTCAGCAGGAAGCCAAACTGATGCTGGGCTTCTTCGGGCGTAAAGCCTAACAGGTCGAACATCCGGGATTGAATATCCTTCTGGAAAATACGAACGGAACCACCGCCCACTTCCACGCCGTTGATGACCATATCGTAGGCATTGGCCCGTACTTTGCCGGGATCCGTGGCGATGAGGTCCATATCTTCGGGTTTCGGACTGGTGAAGGGGTGGTGCATGGCGAAGTAGCGGTTTTCTTCTTCACTCCATTCCAGCAGAGGAAAATCAACCACCCAGTGAACCGAATACACATCGGGGTTACGCAGACCTAGGCGGTTACCCAGTTCCAGACGCAATTCGTTGAGTTGCTTCCGGGTTTTGTCCGCGGCACCCGCCAAAATCAGGATCAGGTCACCGGGTTTGGCACCGAATTTCTCGGCCCAGCCTTTGAGTTCTTCTTCCGTATAAAACTTATCCACTGACGATTTAACCGAACCGTCCGCATTCACGCGGGCGTACACCAGACCATTGGCTCCTACCTGCGGGCGTTTTACCCACTCGGTCAGCTCGTCGATCTGCTTGCGGGTATACTCGGCACAACCCGGAGCGGCGATACCTACCACGAGTTCAGCGGAATCAAAGACCACGAAGTTCTTACCCGAAGTCAGGTCTGCCTCTTCGCCTTTTAGCTCCACGAACTCCATACCGAAACGAATGTCGGGTTTGTCCGAACCAAAGCGACGCATGGCTTCGGAGTACGGCATCCGAACGAGCGTCTCAGGTAATTCAATATTTTTTACGGTACGGAACAGGTGGCGAACGAGTCCTTCAAAGGTGTTCAGGACGTCTTCCTGCGTAACGAACGACATTTCACAGTCGATCTGCGTAAATTCTGGCTGACGGTCCGCCCGCAAATCTTCATCCCGGAAACACTTCACAATCTGGTAATACCGGTCAAAACCCGATACCATCAGCAATTGCTTGAACGTTTGCGGCGATTGGGGGAGGGCGTAAAATTCACCCGGATTCATCCGGCTCGGTACGACGAAATCGCGGGCCCCTTCGGGCGTCGATTTAATCAGAACGGGCGTTTCTACTTCAATGAAATTCAGATCATCCAGGTACTGACGAGCCCGGCGAGCTACCTGATGGCGAAGCTCCAGATTCTTGCGTACGATACCCCGGCGAAGATCCAGGTAGCGGTACTTCATCCGGATGTCGTCGCCACCGTCGGTTTCGTCTTCGATGAGGAAGGGAGGCAACTTGGCCGGATTCAATACTTCCAGCTTCGTAACCTTCACTTCAATATCACCCGTAGGCAAATTTGGATTTTTAGCAACCCGCTCGACGATGGTCCCCGTAGCCGCCACCACGTATTCACGACCCAGGGAACGGGCCGTTTCCGTAACGGAAGCATCGGTAGAACCTTCTTCAAAAATCAACTGAGTAATGCCGTATCGATCCCGCAGGTCGATCCAGATCATTCCTCCTTTATCGCGGATGCGTTGCACCCAGCCGCACAGGGTTACTTCCTGGCCAACCTGGGTAAGGCGGCCTTCGCCGCAAGTATGTGTACGTAGCATAAACAAGTCAGGATCAAAGCAATCCTATTTTGTGCCGCAAAAATAGGGAAATTCGGTCAGGGTTGGAGGTTTGGAGAAAGTTTGAAAGCGTTTGAGGGGATTTAAAGTTTGATAGGGTTTAAAGCGGTTTAACGTTTGATATAGTTTGAGGGGATTTAAAGTTTGAAATAGTTTGAATGTTTAAGGTTTGAATGCACTCACCGTGGCATTAGCCTCAAACCTTAAACCTAGATCAAACCTATCCCAACTGCTTCGGCGAGCGATCGGCCCGTACGAAAATGCGGACGCCATCTACGGTTTCCACGAGTACATACTGACGTTCCAGGTAGGCTTTCAGTTCGGGGAAGCTCTCGTAACTCTGCGTCGCAGGGTCCTGCATCCAGTAGCTGTTTTTACCGACGGCATCGACCACCACCGCCGGACGATTTCGCTGCATATTTTCCATAAACCGTTTCCGGTACGTCTCGCGTAAAGGGTGCTCAAACGAGGAGCGAATGGTATGGTTTTCGGCCACCCCCTGCGGCAATTGCGTTTCGATATAGTACTGACAATTCCAACCCCAGACGACCAGATAATCCCCCGCCTGTTTGTACTGATCAATGGCAGCACCCACGGGTGAGATGGGAAAGGTACGATTGTACGTGGGCGTAGAAACGTAGTAATTTAGGGTATGATCTTTCTTGTAATGCACCAGCATCAGCCCCACCAGACAAGCCAGCGAAGCTCCCGTCAGGGTCAGTGAAGATACCCACGATAAGGAAGAAACGGCTCCCAGCAGGGAGGCACTCAGCAAAGTAAAAGGAATGACCAGAAAGAACAGATAATGCGTGTATCCCGTACCCGTTCTGGACACGGCCAGAATCCCCATGATCAGTAAGGCCAGCGAAAAAAAGAAGACGTCTTTCTTCAAAGTACCCCAGCGGAACGCCGCCAGTACTGCACTGAGAATGAGTGGTAAAAGAACAAGTGAGTAATCCAGAGCAACGCTGAACTGGGCGGGGAGATGCAGTAAATTCTGTGCCCAGCTGCCGCCTTCGCCGTAGTTGAAGTTGGCGTGAATGTAATAGAAAAGAAAATCGTCGAGGACGCCGTTTACCCATAGCACCAAGACGAGCACGAGCAGAGCCGATAAACCCGAAACGACACAGGCCACAAAGGGTCTGAAATCATTTCGGATGTAAACGCTGTAGAGGTAGTAACCCAGACACGCGGCCAGTAGGGGTAGACTCTGGATTTTCCCGAAAGGCATCGCCAGAAACAATATGCCCAACAGGATGGAAGTGCGGTACGTACCCCGGGCTAAAAAGCCGGGCGTTGAGAACAGATAAACAATACTGGAAAGCAGCGTGACGGGTACCAGCTCACTGGAATAGTGCACAAAATCGCCGAGTTGCGTAAAGGCGTAGAAGAGAAGAACCGGGTACGAAATCAATTGCGAAACCCGCGTTCCGAACCAGTTTTTTATAGCCAGCGAAAGAAAAACGAAGGTTATTCCCAGTAACAATACCGCTCCAAGGTGACCCGTCATATAGCTGAAATTACCCGTCAACAGGGCCGGAATCAACAGGAAGTAACTGCCTAATGGCCCACCCGTCGTACCATCCACGGATCGCCAGTAGACCGGATCTTTCAGCAGCGTCATCGCTTGCGTAAGCATCTGGCCTTCATCGACGTTAAGTTCGCGGTTATAGAAAATCACCGGTAACCGCATATACGCCAGCAAAAGCAGGGCCAGACTTAAAAACAGGGCATAGGAAGGCTTGGGCTTGAACGTAACCAGACCTAGTACGGCGGCCAGTCCGTAGCCCAGCAAAAAGAAAAGAAAAGGAAACTGATTAAACGTAAAAAGCGAAGACATGTACGCCAAAAGCTAAATCCTGTGTATCGAAAAGCGTAACCAGGGGATGATGGTATGAACTGGAAACGAAGGTACGCGAGCGTTGCGATAGGAGCGTACAGAAACAGGACTTAATTTTCTCTAAAGTAGCGGAGCTTTATTTTTTTCCCTGGAATACTGACTGGGCAGTTCGCCGAAATGACGCTTGTAGGCGGCCGTAAAATGGGCGTGGTTCTTGTAGCCGACGCTGTGGGCAATTTCACCAATGGTTTTCTCCCGATCCAGTAGCCACTGCCGGGCCTGTTGCATCCGTAATTCACTTACATAGTGATAAATCGTCGTGTCGAAACTGGTTTTGAATCCCTTTTTGAGCTTGAATTCATTCAGCCCCACCAGTCGGGAAAGCTCCTGAATGGTAGGTGGATGCTGGTAACGGGCCTGAAGAATCTCCCGGGCTTCCAGCAGCTTGCGTTCGTCGGCCCGCTGCCAGTCGAGGGGTTGTGTATGCAGTTGCTCGATCTGTAGCATGAGCAAGTCCAGAATGCGGGCTTCCAGAAAGAGCCGTTTCAAGTCGCCTGTCCGCTGACAGCTTTGCATGGAACGGATGATCCGGGCCATCTCCGGGCTAACGGTACCGTTTCGGGGAGCCATGTAGTAATGGGGGCACTGACCAAAAAAATCGGGGTGAAGGGGGCTCTCCGGTGGCAATAACCGGAAATACGTTTCGGTTGGAATGACCACCGTAAAATACTCCAGCGGTACCGCTCCGGGCGTAAGACGATAGAGACTTTCTGATTCGGGCAAATAGCCCAGCGTGTGTTCATAGGCCGAAAATACCCGCGACTCTCCCAGTCCTTTGATGGTAAGGGTACTGTTGGCTTCCAGCAAAAAATGCATCTGCAAAGCCTCGCCGTGTACCTGCTTATCCAGCACCGTCGGCGTAGCAACCTGGAAATCAATATCACAAATGAAATAGCTTCCTGCAAGAGTTTGTTTTTCCTGAATCGTACCCAGGGTAGGCGAATGGACGTTCACGTGCTTTTCGGAAAGCTGACCGGAGTCTGCCGCCGCAAAAGTCTGGTGGCAAAGCCACTGTTCCGTTCCCTGAATGCGTACCTCCACTTCCATATCAAAAAATCCGTTTTGCGATACTTTTTATCCCGTTTGCGATAACTGCCGCCGCGAATCTGCCCACAAATTTGCATTAATTTTTAATTAATCTAAATAATAAGAATACTGACTTTCACAAGTTTTTGATCAGTAGTCTATACGTTGTCAACGTTCCCCTGTCTTTTCATGCATACCTAATCTCCCATGATGAAACGTTTTATTTCGCTTGTCTTTTTCGTGCTGATGGCTCAGCTTGTTTGGGCTCAGGTAGGAAGTCTGGAGGGAAAAGTAACTTCCGAAACCGGTGAACCACTGCCCGCCGCCAACCTCATGCTGGAAGGTACCCGCTACGGGGTGTCCAGCGACGATTCCGGGAATTTCCGAATCCTGCAAATTCCGACGGGTTCCTATCAGTTAAAAGTTTCCAGCATCGGTTACAAGACGGTATACCGAAAAATTACGATCCGCGAAAATCACACCCAGAAACTGAATCTGACCCTGGTATCCACTACGGGCGAGCTGGAAGTAGTGGAAGTATTCGGTGCTCGGGGTAAGCAACCCGAAAAACTCGAAGCCATTACACGTTTACCGCTCAAACCCAGCGATCAGATTCAGAGTATTTCGGTGATTTCCGATAAACTCATTGAACAGCAGGGAGCCTTAACGGTCATCGAAGGCGTCCGCAACGTACCCGGCGTTTATACGTATTCGACCTACGGGGGCGTGAAGGAAAGTATTTCTTCGCGGGGCTTCCGAGGCATTCCTACGCTGAAAAACGGCGTTCGGGTTATGACGGATTTCCGCGGAATGGGCTATCCAACCGATATGCAGGGCGTCGAGAACATTCAGGTGATGAAAGGTTCGGCGGCTCTGACGCAGGGACTGGGTCAGGCCTCTGGCCAGGCTACGGATCTGGGGGCTCCCGGTGGAATCGTAAACGTGGTGACGAAAACGCCGAAGTTCGTCAATGAAGGTTCGGTATCGCTTCGCGGCGGAAGCTGGGGCTTGTTCCGCCCCACGTTCGACGTACAGGGCTTACTGGGTGATTCAAAGAAAGTAGCGTTCCGGATTGATGGGGCCTACCAGACGGGCGGAAAATTCCGCAAGGGCATGGAGTACGAATCCTTCTATATCAATCCCTCGCTGGCGATTCGTCCCGATGATAAAACCCAGATCACGCTGGAAATGGATTTCTACAACGTGAATCAGACCATCGATGCGGGTACGGTGAATCTCTCGGTTGGTAACGTCGCCAATGAAATTTACGACATTCCCAACAACCGGATGCTAGGCTTTAAATCCGACATTTCGACGGTGAAACATAGCACCTACACGGCCAGTTTCAAACGGTATCTGGATACGGACCATAAGTTATACGTTCGCGGAGCCGTGTACCGCTCGGTTTTCGATGCCGACGCCATTCGTACTTCACTGACTGCTCTGGCCAGGAAAAAAGATACAAACGATGTGCAGGTGAACCTGTACCGCCGTTCGATCAGCCACAACCAGCCGCGTCTGGACAAAAACACGGTGATTCAGTTTGATCTGGTGGGGGATCAAATCGAGACGGGAGCGATTCGTCATACCTTCATGATCGGAGCCGATTATAAACTTACCGATCTGACCGAGTCCGCCTATAACACGATCAATATTCCCGGTATCATCAACGTTTTCGACCCCGCAACGATCTCCAATACGCTGCCTTACGGCACGGCTAATTTTACGAAAACGGGTGAAACCCTCAGCAAAACGACCAACATGGGTTTGACGGCTCAGGACGTTATCTCGGTAACCGACTGGCTGAAAGCCTTCGTGGGCATTCGTTATAGTACCAATCAAAGTACCTCTCCGCTGAATTCCGCCTTTACCCGCACGCACTTCTGGAATCCGCTGGGTGGTATTATGGTTACGGTGAAAAAAGGACTGAACCTGTTTGCTTCGTATACTAACAGTACCCGTCCGGAAAACGTAAGCCAGGTCGATGAAAACGGCAATACGTTTGGCAACAGCTTTGTCAACCAGATCGAAGCGGGGATCAAATCCGACTGGCTGAATAACCGCTTACGCTTTAACCTGACGCTGTATCGGATCGAGCAGAAAAACCTGATCGAACAGCTGTACGATGTTAACAATGCACCCATTCAGGTGAATGGCCGGAATGTATACCGGGCCAGTGGTGATGATCGTCGGCAGGGGGTAGAGGTAGAGCTGACGGGCCGTATCCTGGAAAACCTCGAAGCAATTGTCGGGTACTCCATGATCGACGCTCAGTATCGGAACACCGTCGTAAACGTAGAAGGCTCAGCTCCTAATAACACGCCGAGACATACCTTCAACGGTTGGCTGAACTACACCGTCAACCGGGGTTCATTGAAAAACCTGAACGTAGGTCTGGGCGTATACTACCTTGGCGAACGTCCCTACAACGACTGGACGCAAGTGGGCTACCTCACGCACGGACTCGATACGAGCAAGGAACCCTGGTACAACAAAGCGTATACGCTGGTAAACGCTCAGCTGGGCTACCAGATCAGTCAGCAGTGGGGCCTGCGTGTACTGGCGAATAACATTTTCGGAACGGTTGGCTACGATGCGTACCGTACTTCGTTCATCGACCGGATTCAGCCACGTAATTTCTCGGGTGTGCTTACGTATCGCTTTTAGTTATTTTCTTACGAATACTGATCAATAGCAATGCCAGCCCCAAAGGCTGGCATTGCTATTGATCTACACTTTTATACACCGTAAAAACCATACATACACTAAAAAAGGCTCTTGAAAAACCTATAAACTTCGTACAAATTCCTAAATTCCGAATTCTGGATCTGTTTGAACTCCTTGTTAAAGGGCAGGTACTTTCTCTATCTTTACAAATAGTATGCGTATTTTAACCGAATGCTTTGCAAATTTTTAAATAAAAGCAGGGAGTCAATTGGTTTGATAATAATTTTTCGCAGAAATTTACAATACTTTAGTTCTCTAAGCCTGAGTATTTCTTTCGAAAAAGGATTGATTGCCCCGAGGAGTCGCCCGTAGCAACCAAAACATACGTTTCTCTTTTATGAAAAAGTCTTCCGCTATACCACCGGATGAATCTTTACTGGCTCAGCTTTGGGTCCGTTTCAAAGATGGCGAGGGTGAAGCTTTTGATCTGCTGGTTGAGAGACGTTACCGGATTCTTTTCAATTACGCTACCCGGTTTACAAAAGATCGGGAGCTGATTCAGGACTGTATTCAGGATTTATTTCTGGAATTGTGGGATCGGCGGGCGTACCTGGTCGAGACGCCCTGCGTTACAATTTATCTTTTAAAAGCTTTACGCAATAACCTCCTGCGGGATCTACGGAATCGAAACCGACTCGATGATCGCACGGATCTGGCCGACACCGATTTTGAGTATTCGGATGGATTAAACATCGAGCGGGAATGGATCAGTGACGAGATGTCACTGGAAAATGAACGCAACCTGCGACAGGCCATCGAGCAATTACCTAAACGTTTACAGGAAGTCATTTTTCTGAAATTTTACGAAGGCCTCGATAATGAAGAGATCGCTCAGATCATGGGAATCGAGCGGCAATCGGCGGCTAATACCCTGCACCGGGCCTTGTATCAGCTAAAAAATCAGATTCCTATGTTGGTGAGAATCATGCTGTTAGCATTTTTTACTTCTTTCTCTTAAAAAAAGTTAATCCATTTTGAGTAAGGTCGGCTAGTCTTGTACTATTTCCTTATAAAACGGGGTTTTACCTAGCCTGCTGCTCGTTATGGTTGATTATGTACGCTATCAGATTGAAGATTTTATCGGAGATGAGGCCTTTCGTCGATGGGTACTGAAACCGACCGTAGCGGATACGATTTTCTGGGAGAACTGGCTGCAATCGCATCCGCAGCGAGCCGACCGGATCTGGGCGGCCCGGCAATTCGTCGAAGCTCTACAGGAAGCTCAGGAAAACCTCTCCGATAGCGATTTCGAGCAACAGGTAAACCGGATTACCGAAGCTCGTCTATCCCGTAAAGCCGAATCTTTACCCACTCAACCTCAATTTTGGAAGAAAATTCGCGTAGCCGCTGCCGTTGTACTCGTAGCGGGTATGGGAAGCCTGTTTTATTACGTTTACCAACCCTCGTTTAAGACCACCCACGTTGCAGCTACGAAGACGACGGAGTTGCGTACGATTGCCAATCGCACTTCGTCGCCTCAGTTGCTCACGTTGATGGACGGCAGTCGGGTTAAACTCGAACCCGGCAGTCAGGTCAGGTTCCCGAAAACGTTTGATGAAAAACAGCGTAACGTCTATCTGGAAGGAGAGGCCTTCTTTGAAGTGACCCGCAATCCTGAGCAGCCGTTTGTGGTGTATGCTCACCAACTGGTGGCTAAAGTATTGGGTACCAGCTTTACGATCCGTTCGTTTGAAAAAAACGTACAGGTGATGGTACGTACCGGAAAGGTAGCCGTATTCACCCGAACGAGTCAGCAAAAGGCCAAGCCAGTGATTCTGACACCCAACCAGCAGGTCGTATTCACGGAAAAGAAACCCGAATTAAAGCGAACCCTGGTGGAGGCTCCGCAACCCATGCCAGAGGCTCTTGGCCAGACGCTTTCATTCGACCGGACCCCCTTGCCTCAAGTTTTCGATCAACTCCAGAAAACCTATCTGATACCTATAACGTATAACCGTACCGTTTTCTCTGATTGCCAGCTGACGGCTGAGTTAGGCCAGGAACCTCTTTTCGAGAAACTGGACATGATCTGCCGAACCGTAAACGCCCATTACACCATACGGGACGGCCAGATTTTTATTCAGGGAAAGAAGTGTCAGTAACCTTTGAATGACCCACCAGAATACAGGCCGCTGCTGCATTGTACCATCCTTTTTCACGCACTTAACCATGACTCTATGCCACTGTAATACATCCACAACACTTACCTTCTAACTACAAAAAAAGGCGAAAGATGTACCACCATCTTCCGCCCGAAAAGTCCCAAATCTTTGCTCAGATCTACTCCGACCTTACCGGCCGGAAACGGGGCTTGCTATACCAATTTTTTTCAAACCAGTACAACCACAAATCTATGAAAAACAATAGGAAACCGAATAAGATTTTACTCAGAATCATGCGTTTATCTATATGTCAGTTTCTATTAGTAATTCTGGGTACGACATTGGCCGCCGCGTTTGATGGCAACGGACAGGAACTACTAAATAAACGAATCACCCTGAACATCAGTAATGAAGAAGTCAGTACGGCCCTGCGACAGATCGGCAGGCAGGCGGCGGTACAATTTATGTACAGTCCGCAGGTTATTCAAGCCACCCGAAAGGTGAGCTTACAGGCTCAGAACGAGCGGCTTTCCCATATTCTGGAAACACTGTTCGGAAATGCCTCGCAGATTCGGTATAAGGTGAAAGGCTCGACGATTATTCTGCACATGGCTCAGGAGGAAGCTCTGGCTGCGGAAGGAAACAGTGTACTACTGGCAGCGAATAGCGTACAGGACCTGACCATCACCGGAACCGTAACTGACGAAACCAACACCGGCATGCCCGGCGTGAACGTTGCCATCAAGAATACGAACCGGGGGATCACGACCGATGCCAGCGGTAATTACGCCATCAACGTACCCGACCGCGAGGCAGTACTCGTCTTCAGTTACATCGGCTACGAAAAGCAGGAATGGCCCATCGTCGGTCGGACGAAACTCAACGTACAGCTCAAGCCCAATACCAGCGATCTGAACGAAGTCGTCGTGGTGGCGTACGGTCAGCAGAAAAAAGCGACCGTTACGGGTGCCGTGGCTTCGATCGGTACGAAAGAACTGGTACAGAGCCCCGTATCCAACCTGACCAACGCTTTGGCGGGTCGCTTACCGGGTTTGATTACGACCCAGCGTAGCGGCGAGCCCGGCGTGGATGGCAGTACGCTGTACATCCGGGGCGTGAATACCCTCAACAACGCCACGCCGATTGTGATGGTGGATGGGGTAGAACGGAGCATGGATTATCTCGATCCGAACGACATTGAAAGCTTAACTATTTTGAAGGATGCCGCAGCTACCGCCGTGCTCGGGATGCGGGGTGCTAACGGAGCGGTTCTCGTGACTACGAAACGAGGAAGCTCCGGAGCCCCGCAGGTAAGTTTCCGCTCGTCGATTGGGGTACAGGAGGCGACGCGTTTGCCCAAGTATCTCGGCTCGTACGATTACGCGACTTTGTATAACGAAGCTCTGCGAAACGACGGTCAACAACCGGCTTTTACGAATCAGCAGCTGGAAGGGTACCGTGACGGGTCGTTGCCCAATACGGATTTCTACAAGTTTCTGATGCAACCTTCCCGCGTGGCTCAGGCCAACCTGAACGTGAGCGGAGGGGGCAGTACGGCCCGGTATTTCATCTCGGCAGGGTACAACCTTCAGGAGGGAAATTACCGGCATACCAAGGAAAACAAGGATGGCTACAACGGCAATAACGTCATGAAACGCTACAACCTGCGGGCCAACGTCGATGTGGATATTACGTCCACGCTGTCGGCCCGGCTGGATCTGGCGGGAATCCTTACCGACCGTACTGACGGAAACAACTCGGCCGGAGACATCATGAACCTGGCCAACCGGATGCCACCCATTTACCCGATCTTCAACCCCGACGGATCGATGTTTGGCAATGGTACGTTTACCCAGAACATCTACGGGGAACTGTCGCAAAAAGGTTACCGTCACTGGTATAACAACACGGTGCAGGGAACTTTTGCGTTAACCCGTAAGCTCGATTTTATCACGAAAAACCTCAGTGCCAAGGCTTCTTTCTCGTATGACAATACCAATACGCCCAACTCTTCCTTCACGCGTAGTTATGCCCTGTTCGAACCCCTTCGCAACGCTCAGGGGCAGATAACCAGCTACAAACAGTTTGGACAGAACAGCAGTATTGATCCCAACGGGAGTTTTGGCGGTGGGGATGCCATTCGGAATACGTACTTCGAGGCGACGCTGAACTGGAATCGTCAGTTTACAGACCATGATCTGACGGGCATGTTACTCTGGAATCGCCGTTTGCAGGAATATCGTTCACAGATTCCGTATGCCTATCAGTCGCTACTCTTCCGGGGAACGTATAATTACAAGCAGAAGTACCTGCTCGAAGTGAGTGCGTCGTATCAGGGTTCGGAAAATTTCCCCCGCGAAAGCCGCTACGGTTTGTTCCCGTCTATTTCGGGAGGCTGGGTGATTTCCGAGGAAGGGTTCCTCAAAGAACACCTGCGGGCGGATGACTTCTTTAAAATCCGGGCTTCGTACGGGGAGGTGGGCAATGACCGTTCCAGTGGAGACCGGTACCCATCGG
This sequence comes from Siphonobacter sp. BAB-5385, assembly GCF_002261125.1. Taxonomy (NCBI): domain Bacteria; kingdom Pseudomonadati; phylum Bacteroidota; class Cytophagia; order Cytophagales; family Cytophagaceae; genus Siphonobacter; species Siphonobacter sp. BAB-5385. The sequence goes on from NZ_NMPS01000248.1 coordinate 12,248, forward strand.
CGGCTCAACGCTTCTTGTGGTTTACTTCCTGGGGCGGTGGCGATCCGTATTACTTTGGTACGAACGCAGCTCAGGCCAATGGCTGGTTCCAGCAAGCCATCGGTAACCCTGGCGTAACCTGGGAACGCGGTCGGCAACTGAACGTAGGGCTTGAAAGCCGCTTCTGGGGCGGTCGTCTGGGCTTTACGCTGGATTTGTTCCGCCAGCGGCGTAGCAATATCCTCATCAGCCGCAGTACACTCTCCGACGTGTTTGGTCAGGACATCAAGGCTCAGAACATTGGTATCGTTGATAACAAAGGCTTCGAGTTTGAGCTGACCCATGATAACAAAATTGGTCGGGTCCATTACTTCATCAAGCCGAACGTCACGTTCGCCCGCAACAAAATTGTGTATCAGGATGAAGTGGCCCGCCCGTATCCCTGGATGCGACGTACGGGACGCCCCGTGGGTACAAAGTTCGGTCTGATTGCTGAGGGCTTTTTCCGGGATGAAGAAGACGTCAAGAGCAGTCCGTTCCAGAACTTTTCGGCCTATGGTCCCGGTGATCTGAAGTACCGCAAACTGACGGGCGACGAGTATGACCGCGTTCAGACCAGCTTCGATGAAACGGCCATTGGTTACGCCCGTACGCCCGAAATTATCTTCGGTAGTTCCATCGGTGTAGATTTCGAGGGTTTTGATGTGTCGGTACTGTTGCAGGGAGCTGCTCACACCGACGTCATGCTCAACAACGAAGCCGTGTATGAATTCTTCCAGAGTGGAAAAGTAAAACCCTTCCACCTGGGTCGCTGGACGCCCGAAACGGCTGAAACGGCTACGTATCCACGTCTGCACGCTTCCACCAACGGAAACAACCACCGGGCTTCGACGTTCTGGATCAGAAGTGCGGATTACCTCCGGATCAAAAACCTGGAACTGGGGTATCGTCTGCCTAAAAAATGGCTGTCACCCATTGGCCTTTCGTACTTCCGCGTATACATCAATGGGATGAACCTCTATACCTGGGATAAACTCAAGGATTACCAGGTGGACCCTGAAATCGGTGATGGCAACGGAGCCATGTACCCCATTCAAAAAATCTGGAACCTCGGTATCGATCTAAGATTCTAAGCCTACCGCTATGAAACATACTCGTATTCTCGCTTTATTTCTGGCTTTGCAACTGGCCACGGGTTGCAAGAGCGACTTTCTGGACCGGGCCGCCGTAACCCAGCAGCAGGACGAAGACATTTTCACCAGCTTCGTCATGACCGATCAGGTTGTCAATAACCTCTACCGTCGCATTCGCGGACCGTACACGTACCTGGGTGGGTACTCGATGTCTTCGGGTACGGACGAATCCAAGGACGCTTCGACCTGGATGGGCTCCATGAGTTTTAACAACGGCTCCTGGTCGGGTAACAATAATCCGATTGGCAATACCTGGCGGGAAGGCTATGTCGCTATTCGGCAGGCCAATACCCTGCTGGCAGGCATTGAAAAATACAAAACGCCGGATGATGCCAACAACCCCGGCTTTTTGCAAAACCGGATCGGTGAAGTCTACTTCCTGCGGGCCTATTACCTGGCCGATCTGATGCGGCAATTTGGGGGCGTACTGATTGTCAATCGGGTACTGGAACAGACGGATATGGAAGGATTGAACCAGCCCCGTAGTTCGTACGATGCCTGTTTACAGCAGGTAATCGCCGATTGCGACGAAGCGTATAAACGCGTGGCGGCTTCGTATCCTTCCAATCAGGTCGGTCGGGTGACGAAAGGAACCTGTCTGGCCCTGAAAGCCCGGATGATGCTGTATTCCGCGAGTCCACTGTGGGCCATTGCCGGGAAAACAGGTTTTCGGCCCGACATCAGCAGCAATGCAACCGCTTCTGATCCCGAAAAATGGAAAAAAGCCGCCGATGCCGCCAAGGCCGTTATCGACCTGAATTACACGCTCGAACCCACGCTGAAGGATCGGCAGGAAATGTACAAAAGCCGTACACTACAGAGTAACGAAGTGATTTGGGTACGGATGCGGGAATCCAATCAGGATTACGACCGCTATCTGTTCCCGTACGGTAGCAACGGCTGGTCGGGGGCATCGCCCACGCAAAACCTGGTGGATGACTACGAAATGGCCAACGGATTACCCATCAGCGATCCGGCTTCTGGCTACGATCCGGCTCGGCCCTACGAAAATCGTGAACCTCGTTTTTATTCCGACATCACCTACAACGGCTCGACCTGGAAAGGCCGCAAAATCGAAACCTACGCGGGTGGAAAAGATGAGCAGAGTACCGCAACCGATCGTACCCGAACGGGGTACAGCAACCGGAAACTGGCCGACGAGAACATTACCATCGGGCAGGGACAGGGCCGGGACATTCACGGGGTCATTTTCCGATTGGGTGAGTTTTATCTGAACTACGCCGAGGCTCTGAACGAGTACGATCCGGGCAACGCCGATATTCTCAAATACGTAAACCTGATTCGGAAGCGGGCAGGAGCGAAGGAATTGCCTGCCGGACTGACGCAGGCCCAGATGCGGCAACGCATCCGGAATGAACGACGGATCGAACTGGCTTTCGAGAATCACCGCTTCTGGGACGTACGCCGCTGGAAGATTGCCGAAAACACCGAAAAAACCATTTACGGCATGAAGCCTGTGGTGGATGCCAACGCTCCCGGTGGGTTCCGGTACGAACGATTCAAGGTAGAAGATCGTCTCTGGCGAAATGCCATGTACGTGCTACCCATTACCACCGACGAAACCCTGCGAAATCCGAATCTGGTGCAGAACGAAGGCTGGTAAGCCAAAGAGTTAACCTTCAATGTATCGAAAGGGCCGGTAGCGTATTGCTATCGGCCCTTGTTTTTTTCCGGAAAAGCGTAGGGTTTTCGTACGGACTTTAATCTGTGACAGGCTTATTCTGAACGGGTTGTATACCTGGGAATCCGTGCGAAATAAGGTCGTGGTGTATCCGGCAGTTTTCTTTTTCCAGGAAAACGAAAAGCTACCTGAGCAGGCGTTTATAAACCCGGACCCCTTCGATGTCCTGAATCAATCGGTAATGCGAAGCAATGTACCGGGCCACTTCGGGGGTAGCTTCGTGGTGTTCGGCAATCGTACCGTAAAAGGTAAGAGCCGTACCGCAAACGTCTACAAATATCGTCGGCTGGTTTTCTTCCAGATCGTGAATGAAATCCCTGACCCGAACGTCGTGCAGTGGACTGGGCCAGAAAATACCAATGGTGTACGGATAGCGATAACCCATGGGCCGTTGGGCGTACACGTACAGGCGATCGAACCAGCCCCAGAGTACCATCCGTTCTTCGGGTTTACTATTGGCCCGAATGACTGAAGCCACGCGTTGCGTAAGGGCTTCATTCGCCGTAGGCAGTACCGGTCCGCGTTGATTGAGGTTATAACCTGCCTGAAATCCAGCGGCGAGTAAGATAATACCCAGCACGGTTTTCTGCGTGCGAACGGATAAATCGCGAGCCCAGATCCCTAACGCAACGGGGACCAGAAAAGGTATATACAGGGCGTAATGGTGAAAATTATTGCCTGACTGCAACATCGCATAGTACGTAGTCAGGAGTAATACCAGAGCCAGCCAGTCGTACGTAGTTTTTGTTTTTCGCAGGAAATGAACGAACAACCCGGCCGTTGCCAGCAGGAGACCGGCCGCGTACCACCGTACATCCGGGCTGGCCAGGGTCAGGTACAGAAAGCGTACAGGGGTAAAGCGTTCCCAGGTGGTCAGTTTCGAAAATTCGTCGGTGTAGCTGTAGTAGAAATAATACAGGAAGTAGTGATTCCAGAACGTTTCCAGCTGACCTAAGCCTGCGTAGTACGCCACGAAGCCCAGCGTGGGCAATAAACCGCCGAGGCCCAATAGAACCACGGCCATCCACTGGCGGGATCGCAGCCAGGTAAAGCCCGCAAAAGCGGCAATGACCAGGCCCATCGGAGCATTCTGGAATTTGGCGTACGGCAGTAATCCCAGCAGTAATCCCACGACCAGAGCACCCCAGGCCACCGGACGTTCAGCCCAGTAAAAAAAGCCCCAGAGAGCCAGGGCCAGCAACCACATGCTGGCCACTTCCGAGTTGTAGGCCACGTGGTCCATGTAGCCCGTCGTACCGACAAAGGCAGCCAGTGCCGCCACGAAAATAAAAGCCCGTCCGGATTTCCAGCCCAGGGCTTTAAGTATCCCCGCCAGAGCCAGCAGGGTAATACACCACAAGAGCACACTGAGCCACTCGGCTCCGCCGTAGGTGAGGGGCAGGCCCAGAAGACTGGCCAGCCAGAGGGGGGCTACCGTAAAGGGACGCCCGTCCGTATAATTCAGCCAGGTCCAGACCGGATCGGCGGCCCGTCGGATGGTGAGTGTACCCGTCAGCCAGGTGCTGGTATCTACGTTAGGTTCGTACTGTACGATGTTTGAACTACGACTGAGCAATACCCAGCCGATGAGTACATAGAAAAGCCAGGGAGCATTTTCCGTTCGCTTCTGATTGCCCCAGACGTACAGCAGAATCAGAAACCAGCCGAGAAGAAGCAGTATTCGAATCCACACGGGTTCAGCCATGGGTCACTTCCATTACAGTAAATACTGAACTGCCCAGCGGAGCCAGCGGTAAGAGCGTTTCCTCCAGTTTCATACAACCGTTCAACAGCTGATTGACGGGAGCGGCGGGCAGGTGTACGTCCGAAGATAGCGTTTCCACATTGATCCAGCCCCGTTTCAGCTGCAGGTTTTGCCAGCTCCGAACGACCGCGATGGGAGGGAATAGCAAAAAACTCCAGTAGCCGCCTTTCCAGACGTGAAAGCCCGTTTGCTGAGCGTATTTTTTTAATTCCGGCAGTACAAATCGTTTAGGAATTTTCAGAGCTACCGCGTGCGTACCACCCAGCCAGGGGAACGCATTATTGTTGGTGACGAATATACCACCGGGCCGGAGTCGCCGCCGAAATTCCTTCAAAATCTGAACAATTTGCGAATCGGTCAGATAACAGAATACATCGTTGCAGATAATGACATCGTACGTTCGGGTCGGGTGATAACTTTCAACCGCCAGCAGGTTATGAAAGGCGACTTCGAAGCCGCGTTCCCGTGAAAAAGCAACGGCATCTTCGGAGGCATCAAAGCCTTCCAGCCGCTGGTAGCCCTGCTGTCGCAGACTTTCGAGGAGCCCTCCCGTACCGCAGCCCGCATCCAGAATAGCCAGCTCTTTCCGCTCACCAAAGCGTTCGGTAAGGGTACGGGCTACCCGCCGGTGTAGACTTCGATACCACCAGAGCGACTGCTCGGTAGCGTGCATCCGTTCGTATTCCTGACGTTTACCAATCATGAAAAAATTTCTTTCGGAAGAATCGTTTTTTTGACGACGAACTGGGGGAGTCCGTTTTGCGTCATGAATATTTTCCCGATGTATTCACCCACTAAACCCAGCCCAACGAGCTGAATGCCTCCCAGAAAAAACACCGTCAGCCAGATCAGATGATCCGTTGCGGGTAGGTGTCTGCTTAAAAGCGAAGTCGCCATTTCGGTGAAACTACCCAGGATACTCAGGAGAATCAGGAGGAAGCCCGTATTGGTGACGAGCCGAATGGGTCGGGGCGAATAGCAGAAGAGAATATTAAGAAACAGGGAAATCAGTTTGCGTAGCGTGTAGCTCGAACCGCCCTCGCGTTTGTGGTGTTCGACGGCTACCTTGCCCACGTTACGGGTCACGCGGAAAATGAGTCCGTCGAGGTACGGATACGGCCCCGTATAGCGAATCATTTCCCGGACTACCTCCTGCCGGATCAGCTTGAAACTCGACAGGTACAGATCGCGGGGTTTGTCGAGTAACCGGGTCGTCATCTGATTGACAACCCAGCTGCCCGTATTGCGAAAAAGCGAATGCTGTTTGGTCTGGTAATAGGAGTACACCACGTCGTACTGGCCGCGTTCGGCTTCGGCAACGAGCTTGAGAATTTCGGAAGGAGGATTCTGGAAATCATCATCGATCATCACGCAGTAGCGCCTCGGCGTAATGCAGGCCGCACATGACGGCGTTGAACTCACCAAAATTGCGGCGAAGTGAAATGAACTTCACTTGTTGAAAGCGTTCAGCCAGTTGCGTACAGATGACTTCTGAACGGTCTGGACTTCCATCGTTCACCAGTACAATTTCCATCCGGTACGTCCGCAGGGTTGACAGAATCCGTTCGACCAGCGGAGCAATCGTGTTTTCACTTTTGTAAACCGGAATGATGACACTGATGTCCATGCGTAGAATGTTCAATTTTGAGTTTTCTTTTTCCAGTTTGGTTTGAGTTTTTCCTAAAGTTACGCTCCATACAAACGCCGGACGCCCCAGTATTTAAATGACCTCTATCGATTGCCGGTACCACTGAAAACAGTAAACTAGAAAATCGAAAACATTATACCTCATTCGCAACGACGAGGCTGTAGGCATTCACCGCCTGAATAATCTGGTCCACTTCCTGATCCGTTAGCGTAGGGTAGAGGGGTAAACTCACCACTTCGCGGTGCAATTGTTCCGTCAGCGGCAGGGAAAGGTGATGATACTCGGCGTAGGCCACCTGCTGGTGCGGGGGTACGGGATAGTGAATGGCCGTTTGAATGCCCTGTTCGGCCAGATACGCCATGAATTCTTCCCGTTGCGGAGCCCGAACTACAAACAAGTGCCAGACGTCCTGATCGTAGGTTTGAGCGGCGGGGAGTTGCAAAAGGGAATTCTGGATTTCCGTTAAAAACCGATGGGCAATGTGCCGTCTCCGCTGGTTGTCGGCCTCCAGGTTCGGTAACTTTACCCGCAGGAGGGCCGCCTGAATTTCATCCAGCCGACTATTGGTTCCCTGCAATTCATTGTAGTATTTTATCTCCGAACCGTAATTGCGGAGCAGCGTGATACGACGGGCCAGTTCAGCGTCATTCGTAGTCACCGCTCCGGCATCGCCCAGGGCTCCCAGGTTTTTGGTCGGATAAAAACTAAAAGCAGCTGCATCACTCAGATTTCCCGCTTTTTGTCCCTGATACAAGGCTCCGTGAGACTGAGCCGCGTCTTCTACAATCTTTAGATTATACCGACGGGCTAATTCCCAGATGGGCTTCATGTCACAGCATTTGCCATAGAGATGTACCACTAAAATAGCCCGGGTCTGGTCCGTAATCTGGGCTTCAATCAACTGAGGATCGATATTGTAGGTGGCCATGTCGGGTTCCACAAAGCGAGGAACGAGCCCGGCATTGGTAATGCTCAGTACGGAGGCCACATAGGTATGAGCCGGTACGATTACTTCACTACCCGCGGGAAGCTCCAGGGCTTTGAAAATCAACGTCAGAGCATCCAGGCCATTGCCTACACCCAGGCAGTGCGAAGTACCACAGTAACGAGCCCACTCCGTTTCAAAGGCCGCCAGTTCTTTTCCCAGAATGTACCATCCGGAAGTGAGCACGCGTTGAGCAGCGGCTAATAGCTCAGTTTCATAAGGTCGGTTTTCCCGACCTAAGTCCAGGTGGGCAATCATGGCTTTTCGTAGAAATAATCGTCTAAATCGTAATAATAATTAGAAAGTACTAGTAAAACCGAACCGGTCGAAAACTGATCCATCATCAGCCAGTCGGCAGGTTCAACGACTAGGCATTTTTGCGGGGAGTTTAAGTTGTACTGTGTGGTTCCTGACTGATTAGTAATTTCAATCCGACAACTGCCGTTTAGACAAACCAACGCCTGATGTGACTGCAAATGACCGTGTTTGGCCCGCTGATGATCCTGAGGAACGCCATACACGAAAAAGGCCCTTTTGATATCTCCTGGCAATATTTTCTCAAATACTCCCAAATAACCGATCTCAGCGGTACCGAATGTATCCAGCTCTACTAGAGTGGCCATGAACGAACTTAAAAGTTATATAGATGTGAATAGAGTGCTTGGGATGTTCTGGGTGGCGGGACCTTAACAATTCTCAAAATTGCCATTTATTCTTTACAATGAAACAGCATTCTTGTTTGTTGGACTATAAAAAATGGTGGCCTACCCTTAGAAGGGGAAGAAGAAGTTTGGCATGAGTTATTCACTGGGGTTAATTATTTGGTCGCTTGTTTGAATCGAAAAGTAGCAATAAATTGTCATTTAGTCGAGCGGAATTATAATTCTATTAAAAAGATTAAATGACTTGTGGATATGAAACGAGGCAAAAAGCCCTCTCAAACGACCCGTTAGAACCGGACGCTGAAGTAAGTTCGATACGAAATAGCCTACGAACGATTATTTTAGACGAGCAGCTTTTAAAGGCGGTTTTCTAGTACAATCAGGCCGGAAATAAGAAGGGGTTTCTGAACAAATGCCTATTTAATCTCTATTTTGAAAAGCGTCGAAGTGTCAATCGTTGAATCTTCCACTGTCGTTGCTTCGGTATACCCGATGAGCTTGAAAGGCATGTAATTGATGTACTCCTGAAGGGTTGTGAAATAGTCTCTGCCAAACTGCTGGGTACCTTTGTAAAAAACCTGATTATTAATCAGATACTTTCCTGCGTAATTTTTGTAAAGCAGCTCAATAATTTCGTCCAGGTCCTGAAGAATGTACCAGCCAATTTCAGCCAGCAGGATGGCATCTACGGGCAAAGGTTCCTGAAGCACCTGTACGATATCCCCCGTCCGAAAATCCAGCTGGGGAAATTGCTGCCGGGCTTTGCTGATGGCCGTTTCGCTAATGTCATAACCTATCGGAACAATGCCCGTTTCCTGATGAATCCAGTTGCTATAATAGCCTAAGCCACAGCCAAATTCAATGAGGGATTGAATGCCAAAGCGTTTCAGATTAAGAATGGCACACTGACGTCCGTACGGATTGGGCTGATGAGACTGCTTCCAGGGGTCTTCAAACCGCTGATACATCTCTTCAAATTTACCAATGAATTCTCCGTTGTGAATAACATACTCATGATACGTGTTCATAGTGGTTCGGTCTGACGCTGAATCAGTTGAGAATTACGTGTTTTGGTACTCGGGTAAGGATACTGGCGGAGCTGCTGGAGAGCAAGGAATGGCCCTGGGAAAAGAAAAAACAGCCAGCTTCAAAGAAAGCCTGATGGCAGTATAAATCCAATCCTGGGCTCATAAAATTTTATTGATTACCAGTATATTATGTTTTTTAACTAATGAATATTGAATGAATAAGCTTAATTGGTCGGTGGAACTTTAAGGTAAACAGTTTATCTGGAAAGGTAATTTTACATGAAGTTTTAGTAAGCTATTCGATTGTTTAATTAGTAGTTAAAAGCAACGTACAAAGGGAATCTTCATGAAAATTAATAAAATGAGTATTCGACAGGGTGTTCCAATGCCTATTCGTTGTATACGTGATAAAAAGCCTTAACCTGCCTATTTTTCTTTCGTAAGTGTTTTGATCCGGCATAAGTAGTTTTCAGCAGTTATATACAAATATCCATCCGGACTGAAGGAGCAGTTGGACGTAGCGGCACTCAGTTCCAGACGGCCCAGCAATTTCCCCTGCGGGCTGAGAATTACTAGTCCTCCACCACCGGTCGTGTACACATTCCCGCGTACATCCGTACACAGACCATCCGGGGCACGGGAGAGGCCCTGGCGATTCAGCGGCGTAAGATCGTAGAAAATCCGACCCTTGCCGAGCGAGCCATCAGGTTGCATGGGGTAGGCCATCACATACGGTTGCGTATCGTCGGACTGACCGATATACAAGGTTTTTTCATCGGGGGATAAAGCTACGCCGTTGGGCCGTTTCAAATCGCTGATGACCTGCGTAACCGTACCATCGGGATCGAGTCGATAAACGCCGAAAGCTTCGATCTCCCGGGTTTTGTCTTTCTCTTTTTGAGGCAACCCATACGGGGGGTCGGTAAAATAGTAGGCTCCTGAGGAATGCTGACAAACATCGTTAGGCGAATTCAGGCGTTTGCCCTGCCACTGATCGGCCAGGGTACGCTTTCCGCCACCCGATAAAGGCATAACCGAAAGGCGGCGATCCCCGTGTTCGCAGGCAACTAGTTCGCCTTTACTGTTGAGGATCAGACCATTGGATCCAGGTTCGTCGCCGTAGGTACCGATTCCCGTATAGCCGGCTGGTTTCAGAAACGTACGCAGGCCTTCGGTAGGGTGCCACTTAAAAATCGTATTTTGCTTCGTATCTGAAAAGAGGAGATAGCCACCTTTCGCTACCCAGACGGGGCCTTCAGTCCATTGAAAACCGGACGCCAGCACTTCGATGGTCGCATTTGCTGGAAGAATGGCCTCCAGAGCTGGGTCAAGGCGTACGACTTTTCCCAGGGTTGGGTAAACCTGAGCCGATAATGCATACGCCCAGCAAAGGGTACTGATGAGTAGAAGCAATCGTTTCATGAAAAAATAGGTTTTGAATGGTAAACATCTTCCGCAAGTTTCGGATTGACTACGGACAGAAGCGTTTTTAGTTTTGTTTCGAATGAATACAAACCAGGTCCCCAATTTGTTACCCTATCAGGGCGAAGTATTTTTATATCAATCGTTTTTTTCGGTCGAAGAAAGCGATGTACTCTTGCAACAACTGTACGAAGAAATTCCCTGGAAACAGGAGCCCATTCGAATCTTTGGCAAAGAAGTCATGCAGCCGCGGCTAACGGCCTGGGCGGGCGATCTGGATAAGGCCTATGCGTACTCGGGCATTACCATGCAACCCATCGACTGGACGCCAGCCCTGCGAATCATTAAAAATCGTATTGACCCAGATGATCGTTTTACCAATGTACTGCTGAATCTGTACCGCGACGGACAGGACGCCATGGGCTGGCATCGTGACAATGAAAAAATACTCGGTACCAATCCAGTAGTCGCTTCCGTAAGTCTGGGAGCCAGTCGGCTCTTTCAGTTTCGGCATTATACCGACAAAAAGCTGGTTCGTTCCATAGAACTAACCCACGGCAGTGTGCTCCTGATGCAGGGCGAAACGCAGCACTACTGGGAACACCGCATTCCGCGTACGACTCAAGTCACCGAACCCCGCATCAACCTGACCTTCCGGACGCTGTACGGCTAGATTCAGTCGGGTAAATCCTCAATACTACGGGGTTCCAAACGGGGCTGGGCATTCATGTGGTGACGGTACTGCGACGATACTTCGTAGGCCTTGCGGCGTATTCGCATAATGTTGCCCAGCGGCCGATGTTCGGGCAAACAGTGAAACGGATTAAAGGAGAGTACGTCGTCAGCGTAGACACGGCGGGCCGGACTATAAGCTTCTTGAGGGGGAATGACCAAGCGGGCGACGGGTTGGTAGGGGCTCTGCTGCTGGGGCCATTCGACCGAGCCATCTTCCACGGGCATCGTTTGCAAATCGGTACAGAGCTGTACCTGAATTTCGTACTCCGCCGACTGCTTTTTGAAAAATTTTACGACCGCATCCCGAATGGCTGAATCATGGTTGCTCGTATCGATTTCTTCGCCGGTCAGTAGTTTGACCGAAGTGGATAACGGCGTTGCCCGTACTTTCGCCACGTAATCCCCGTACCGAAGAGCGGCCATACTGAAAAAGGTTTCGCCCAAAATATGCTTGACCTGCACGCCCGCAATCTCCTTCTGAATACCCAAAGCATCCAGTACTTTATTGGCCGTTCGACCCGCCTGAGCAATCAGTTTCTGCATTTCTTCGGGACTTTTCGCCTCGCGTTCCAGCGTTTTCTGCTGATCCAGGTATTGATAAATCGTACCAAAAGGAATGACGGGATTATTCACCAGCAGAAAATCCTGTGTAACGGCATTGGCCTCTTCCGGAAGAAATTTCGGACCTTCCACCCCCACAAGCTTGAGAGCCATGCCTTGCGGAGCCCCAACGCCGTCGGGTTGAATACTACCCGGTGCCGTCGAAAACCGGACGATAACCGGATACGTTCGCGGCTCCCGAAAGACGCCCTGAGCCAGCGGTTCCGGCAGGTTCGGGTAGACGTGCAATTCGGCTTTAAGAATGCCATGACTTTTGGCGTGGGCATCGCGGATGGCGTGACGGTATTTGTCGAACATCAGGCGATTGATCCGGGCCATTGATTCAACAATTTCATTGGAAATTTCTTCTTCCCGGGGCTGGATTACTTCAATTGCGTCGGAGTAGGGTACGTACGTAGGCATGCAGGGATAGTGCTGGTGAAAGACTAATTACCCTAAAAAATCCTGCCCATCACAGCAAGAAGGCCTGGCGTCGGAAGCAGTTGGGCCTGACCCATCTTTTTAAACAGTAGAGAGGGAAGGAACATTTTTTTTGAAAATTCAAAGCATAAAGGCCCGCTTCCGGATGTCCCACTGGCCTTTATCCCGAAACTTTCCTGAAAAAAGTACGTATGCAACCTACAACCACTTCCAACACGGCTGTACAACAGCCTGAATACACCTTTATCCAACGCGTATGCATTGCTGTAGGCATCACGCTTATCTTCGTTCTGGGCACGCTGTTGCTCGGATTTAGCTTTGATATTTTATTACTGATCATTGCTTCCTTGCTAGTAGCTCTGCCTTTGCGGGCGGCAGCACACTGGGTCAGCAAGAAGACCAAGTGGAAAGAGGGGGTTTGTATGGTACTCGTTTCCTTGACAGTACTGGGAGCCATCGTCGGCATTTTCTGGATTCTATCCTCGGCCGTGGGCGATCAGGTGAGTACTTTGAAAGAAGATGCTCCTGAGGCTATTGCCAATTTTCAGAAGCAGGTTTCCCGGAGTAAACTGGGAGAGCAGATTCTCTCCAGTATTCCGACGACCGATGAACTCATGCAGCGTCGGGAAAAATGGATGTCGCAGGCTTCAGGCGTTCTTTCGTCCACCTTCGGTACCATTGCCGACCTGTACGTCATCATTTTCCTGGGCATTTTCATTGCGGTACAACCCCGGCTCTATCATAAGGGCATTGTCTTGATGATTCCACAGAAGTCCCGGAAGCGAGCCAGTGAAGTACTCAATAAAGTAGCCGATACGCTGGTTCACTGGCTAATGGGGCAGTTAATCTCGATGACCTTTGTGGGAATTTTAACCTTTCTGGGTTTATGGATTATGGGCGTGCCGCTAGCGGGGGCCCTGGGTCTGTTTGCGGCCATAACGGCCTTTATTCCGAACATCGGTCCGATTATGGCGTTGGTACCGGCCGTATTGTTTGCGTTAATGAATAGTCCGGAACAGGCCTTCTACGTGGTACTGCTCTACGTAGGCATTCAGGCGATCGAAAGTAGTTTGCTGACACCACTGGTACAAAAAAAGATGATAAACATTCCGCCCGCTCTGGTACTGATCGCTCAGTTGATCGTGGGTGTTTTCTCAGGTATTCTGGGCATGATCCTGGCTACACCGATTATGGCCGTAGTATTGGTACTGGTGAAGATGCTGTATATTCAGGATACGCTGAAGGATGATTCCGTGGAGGTATGATTTCGGCGTCGAATTGCGTTACTTTGAGGCCGTCAATCTACCACCGTGTCTCATCTATCTTCCTTAGCAATCGTCATTCCCGCCTACAAAGCGTTGTACCTGGCTGAAACGCTGGCGAGTATCGCGGCTCAGACCAACCAGAAATTTACCCTGTACGTAGGCGATGATGGCAGTCCGCACGACCTGAAATCTATTTGTGATACCTACGCGACTCAACTGAACCTGGTGTATCATCGTTTCCCTGAAAATCTGGGAGCGAAAAAGTTGGTGCAGCACTGGAAACGCTGTGTAGAGTTGGTACAGGATGAAGAATGGATCTGGCTTTTCGCGGATGATGATCTGATGGAGAAGGACTGCGTAGACGTGTTCTACCAAAGTTTACTACAAACGCAGGAACAATACGACATTTACCGTTTCAATTCCCGGGTAATTAATGACCAGAATCAGATCATTCGGGAACATGAAAACAGCCCGGTTGTCGAAAACGCCATGCAGCTGGCCTGGCACATTTTGCGGGACGAACGGGGCAACGTCATGCCCGATCAAATCGTGCGGCGTGCTACGTACAAAACCCTGGGTGGTTACGTTGATTTTCCTTACGCCCAGGCTTCGGACTGGGCAACGGCCATTCATTTCGCTCATCCGAAAGGATTGTACAGTATGCCCGGACCGAAAATCCGCTGGCGGTACAGCGGTTCCAGTATTTCTTCCACGGCCCATCATCAGGCAAAAGAAATCATTTTTGGACACCTGGATTTTATCGAATGGATTACCCGGTACTTCAACGAAGCGGACGCCAATTGCTACGGCCTTTCCCGCGAGCAGATCACGGAAGAAGCCTGGCGAAATCTCAAACGCGTCGTGCGGAATCACTATCGGGGCATTCCGTATAGCTATGTACTGCCCGTCGCCCGACGGCTGCAACGAACCTTTCAATGGGGCATACTAGTGTGCCTCGTCCGGGCGTTTCGAATGACTCGAACGAAGTAAATCAACAGGTTCATGACCACCTTCTTCCCTACAATCACCATCGTTACTCCTTCGTATAACCAGGGAGCATTCATTGAAGAAACCATCGTTTCCGTACTCGACCAGCAGTATCCTAAGCTGGAATACCTGATTATCGACGGCGGTAGTACGGATGAAAGCGTGGAGATTATCCGTCGCTACAGTAAATACCTGGCATTTTGGGAAAGCACGCCCGATCGTGGACAAAGTCACGCCATCAACAAAGGCTTTGCCCGGAGTACGGGAGCCATTCTGGGCTGGCTCAACAGCGACGATCTATATATGCCCGGTACCCTGGCTCAGATCCATCCCATTTTGCAGGAAGCGGACCTGGTATTTGGCAATTGCTGGCATCTTCAGGAAAAGCAAAGCGAGACGGAATCGTTGCGGAGTGACGTGGCTGAAAAAATGCAGCGGGTATCGCTGGTCAATGAAGATTACATCATTCAACCCTCGACCTTCTGGACGCGATCGGCCTGGGAGCAAGCGGGCCCCTTGCGGGAAGATTTACACTTTGCCTTTGACTGGGAATGGTTTCTGCGGGCCGAGCAGCAAAAACTGAAGTTTCAGTACGTGGAAGATTGTTTGTCCGTCTACCGGCTGCATGAGTCGCACAAAACGGGTACGGGCGGTTCGGCCCGGCAGGAGGAAATTCTGCAAATTTACGAACAGTACGCTCCGCATCTGGCGTTGCTGTACGGCATGCTTCGGGAGGAAGACCTGGCCTTGCGGGATTTCATGACGCATTGGAAAGCAAAAGTGCATACCCTGTTGCACGGAACGTCGAGTCGGGCGGCCTTACTGAAAACCCTGCATCCGGAAAAATACGGAGCCTATACGGAAGCCGAAGTAGAAGGCTGCTGGTGTATGCTGTAACAACAAAAAAGCCTCGCTGAAAAGCGAGGCTTTAAAAGGGTGGGTGATGAGGGATTCGAACCCCCGACCCTCTGCTTGTAAGGCAGATGCTCTGAACCAGCTGAGCTAATCACCCTTTTTTTATTTCTGTTTCCCTGTCGTTTGGGGCTGCAAACATACGGAATGAAAACGGCCTTACGCAACTATCTGTCCAAAAAAAGTTTTAAAAAATTTATAGTCCTCTGAAAATCAGAAGCAAAAATTTTACTCTACAATCGTGTATTTGGCTTTGGCCTGGGCCAGACTCATCGCGTTGAAGTGCCACCACTCGCTGGTGATCCCCATGAAGCCGCCAGCGGTCATGGCTTGTCGTAGAATCTCCCGGTTCGCCACGTGCGTTTTGGTAATCTTACCCTGCTGGAGCATTTCGGCTTCTTTGCGGGGATAGGCTTCACTGCCGAAGAAATCGAATGGCGTACCCATGTCGAGAGCCTTACCATCGGCGGTAGCTACCGTCAGATCCACCGCACAGCCGTAGTTGTGAATGGAGCCACGCGTCGGATGAGCGACGTAATTGGTGCGATACTTGGGAGCATACTGCGGCAGGGCTTCCCAGAGTTTCCATTGCACCTTCCGGGAACGAACCCCGTCGTAGACCAGCAAGCGTAGTTCGGGATGATGCTTCTTCAGATACTTGTGGGCTTTTTTGAGTTTTTCGGCGGTTTCCTTCTGGAGAAAACACCGCGTAATGCAGCCATATACGTCTTTGTGAACGAAATTATCGGTCGTTGAATACTTCAGATCCACTAACAAACTGGGATCGACCTGCTTCACATCCACCAGGCCCGCTTTTTCGAGACTTATTTCATCGTCACAGGCAGCCGGGCGATCTGTATACGACGCACAGAAAAGCAGGGTCAGCGAAAGGGCAAAAGACTTTAGTACAATCATACAATCCGGTTGGGAATACACGTGAAGGTATACCCAATTGCCGACCTTTTTGTTTTTCTTTTTCCGGGAAGGTACCATTTTTAGCCATTTTGAGCGAAATTCAGGGCTCAACTGTTTCTGCATTACTTCCCTCATGGCTCTTAATTACCTCTGGATTGGCTTTTTCCTGGTGGCGTTTGTGGTGGCCCTCTTCAAGTTAATCTTCTTCGGCGATACTGAAATTTTTAAGCTGCTGGTCGATGGCATGTTCGAGTCGGCGGAAGTGGCCGTCATGAAAATTGCCTTACCGCTGGCGGGTGTCATGACCTTTTTTCTGGGGATACTGAAAGTGGGTGAAGAGGCGGGTGTCATTGGCTTTCTGGCCCGACGGATTGGGCCGTTTTTCAATAAGCTCTTTCCCGAAGTACCTAGAGATCACCCGGCTCACGGGCAAATGATCATGAACTTTTCGGCCAATATGCTCGGGCTGGATAATGCAGCCACACCCTTTGGACTAAAAGCCATGCAAAGTTTGCAGGAACTGAATCCGAATAAAGAGGTCGCGACCAACGCTCAGATCATGTTCATGACCCTGCACTCGGCGGGTCCGGTGCTGATCCCCCTGAGCGTAATGGCCCAGCGGGCCGTGTACGGAGCCGCCGATGCTTCGGACATTTTCATTCCCTGTCTCATTGCCACCTACGTCGCTACGCTGGTGGGATTACTGTTTGTGGCGTTCCGTCAGAAAATCAATCTGCTGGATCGTACCATTCTGACCTGGCTGGGCGGCCTGACGCTGGCAATTGTGGCTTTGCTGGCGTACCTGACCACCTTATCGAAAGAGGGCATTGAAACGTTCTCCAAAGTATTCAGTAACGTGGTGCTGTTTGGCTTTGTCCTGTCTTTTCTGGGAATCGCTTTTCGTAAAAAAGTAGACGTATTTTCCAGCTTCATCGAAGGAGCCAAAGGGGGCTTTGAAACCTCCGTACGTATCATTCCATACCTGGTGGGCATGCTGGTGGCCATTGGGGTCCTGCGAAATTCCGGAGCCTTGGGGTACGTAGTGGATGGTTTTCGCTGGGGGTTCAGCTTCCTGCCCATCCGCACGGAATGGGTGGATGCCCTGCCCACGGCTCTGATGCACCCCTTAAGCGGGAGCGGTTCGCGGGCGATGATGATTGATACGATGAAAACCTTTGGAGCGGATTCGTTCGTCGGGCGACTGGCCTGTATTTTCCAGGGTTCGGCCGATACCATTCTGTACGTGATTGCCCTGTATTTCGGCTCGGTAAATGTGAAGAATACCCGCTATACGCTCTGGGCCGGACTGGTAGCCGATCTGGCCGGAATTGTGGCAGCTATTGCGGTGGGATACCTGTTCTTTGGTTAAAAAGAAGCTTCCCGAAGGTACGCCTTCGGGAAGCAGATACGATCTCAATCTTCGTCGAGACGTTCGAGAATGTCCATCATTTCGCCAAATTCCTTGTAACCGGGGCGGGTTTCTTCACCACCGAAGAGGGCAATGCCTTTGATGGGAATCTGCTTGAGTACTTCGAGTACATTCATTTCATTTAACCCAAAACCCAGCAGAGTGGGGTACTTGAACGCAAACTGATCGAGATAGCCCAGCGTAGGGGTATCGAGGTGAATAAACGGATCGGAATGCTCAATCAGGTAATAATCGGCTCCGTCGAGTTCGGTTGGTAAGCCTTCCGCCAGATCGAGTTTTAGAATAATGGGAAGTCCCAGCGTTTTCGCTTCGGCTACCAGTTCGGGATGACTGATCTGCAAAACATCCGGCTTATACGCCTCGACCAGCGACTGAATCGTAGTCAAATCGGTAGCCTCGGTTTCACCCACAATGGATACACCCGCCAGCCAGCCTCTGATTTCGCTGAATTTTTCCAGTGCAATGGTATCCATGGAAAACCCCAGCCATTCGACGTACATCCCCGCACAATAGCGGGCATCGGATAAGTTAGTGATATTGGAAATTTTAACGAGCGTACGTAAGGCCATAAGTGCAATGAGTAGACGTATCGTCTTATTTTTTGACAAAACTAGCTGTTTTCAGCTAAAGCCGGGTACGAAAACCAACAGCCAGCGGAGCGGCTGGCTGTAAACGGTACCTTACTCAAAGGAAAGCAGATTAAAGCTTATCTCCTTCGAAAGTCTGACCCTGTACCGACATCTGGTACTTGATTACTTTTTTATCCGCATCCCGGACAAAAACAATGGTGGCTTCGTAACCAGGCACGGTAAAGGTGTCGGCTGCATTCGGTGAAGCGAGCAGTTCTCCCTTGCCCTGACCAATGGCTTCGGCCATCAATTTTCCGTCTTCGATGGTAACCATAAACGATTCAAATACCCCCTCAACGCCCTTGTATTTTCCCACGTATTCTTTCCATTGCGTACTGTCAGCCTGAATACGGGTTTGAATTTGAGCAACTTGGAGAATAGATTTGGCTTCTGCTGAATACGCTAGTGCCAGGACAATAAGTAAAGCTTTCATCGGAATAGTGGTTTTGTTTGACCAAATCTATTCAACAAAAAGAAACCCGCAAAATTGCGGGTCATGAAGACTAAAGCGTCGACAAACTGGACTACTAATGCTGAATTTTCGGGTGCGGAATGATTCGCCAGCCGGGCGTATTTTCGGCGTGACGGGCTACGATCTCGGCAGCCACATCTTCCAGAATTTCAGCATTTGAAGTAAAATACAGGCTTTTGTGCCGTTGCTCATCAAAGCTGATTTCAAAATATTCGTTGTGAAAAGCTTCTTCTTTTGGGTCTACCAGTTTGTAATCCATTCGTATGATCGTTTGGTTGATGGACAACGACCTGTACTAAATTCATGCCAGTTTAGCCTTCCAGCGTCACCCGGGAACGCTCGCATACGCCGCCTACGGGCGGATTGTACTTGGAAACCGAAACTGCAATCTTCTCCACATGCGGGTACTTTTCACGGATGCCCTGAATGATCTGATAAGCAATATGTTCGAGCAACTTATGCGAATGTCGCATGATAACGGATACGATTTCGTAGACCTTGGCGTAGTTAACGGTCTCACTCAGTTTGTCGTGAATGGCCGCCTGCTGAAAGTCAACGGTAATGATCACATCGATGGAGTACCGATTTCCAATTTTTTGTTCTTCTTCGTAAAAACCGTGGTAGGAAAAGAATTCCAGACCTTCTAAGGCAATTGTTCCCATGAAAAAAAGGGGAGCGTTTCCGCTCCCGTGCATTGTTAGATTTTATCGAAGAACGAACCTTCTTCCTTGTGTTCCGCCTGAACGGGTTCCTGAGGAACTTCTGCCGGTGTTGGTTCCGGAGCGGCTGTCACCTCGGCAACCGTAGGTAGTATTTCTTCCTGAATCTCTACCGGTGGCAATTCGGCCAGGGGTTGCGTAGCCGGAATACTCGCGAGTACGTTGTTCAGTTCCGCGGCTTTTTCTTCAAACGGAATCTGGTGCGAGCGTTCTTCAAATCGCTGGGCCCGTTCGAGTGTCTCGCCGGCGTATTCTTTAATCTGCGAAAGCAGCGTTTGTTTGTATTTATCGATGGCCTTGATGTCGCGTTCAAGTCCCTTTAGCTCATTAACAGCCTCTTCGATGATATACCGGGCTTTGTTTTCGGCATTCATCAAAAGCATATTGGCTTCTTTACGAGCGTTGCTGAGGGCTTCTTCGGCCTGCTGATGGGCTTCTACCACTTTTTTCTGTGACTCTTCCTGAGCTTTTACCGCCATTTCCTGACTGGTCGTCTGAGCCGTCTGAAGGGTCTTGTACAGGGTGTTTTCAAGGGCCTTCAGTTTGCTGAAATCACTTTCGGTACGTTCGATACGTTCGTGTAACAGGCGATTTTCGTCCATCAGACGTTCCCATTCCTGCGAAAGCGTGGACAAAAACGCGTCTACTGCATCTTTGTCATAACCCCGGAACACGCGTTCGAACGATTGTTTGCGAATATCAAGTGGTGTAATTTTCATGTTGGTATCGGGGAGAAACCCTACGGGAAAAGAGCTTCCGGGTCGGGTTTGTGAAGGTTTCTACATTCAAATTTATCCAATCCCATCACATTTCGGCCTGAAATATGATCTTATTTCCAAAAAACAGCTTTTAAGGCTGTTCGGTTACTTTCCAAACCGAAAGCAGTCGATCATCCGAAGCAGAAATGAGTCCGGCTTCGACGGGTAACCACAACGCTCGGTTGATGGAAGTACGGTGACCGGCAAAGCGGGCCCAGTCCAGTACTTTCAGCAGACGAAGGCTGGCCGCATCCCAGATTTTTAGCGTTTTATCCATACTGGCGGTGATAATTTTCTGATGATTGGGACTGTACGTCAGGTGATTAATAGCGAACAAATGAGCCACCACATCCTGATGTAACCGGTAGGGGTCCGCAACCGCCCAGGTTTTTAAATGAGCATCACGACCACCCGAATGCAGCCAGCGACCGTCGGGAGAATAACGAACCGTAAAGACGGATTGCGTGTGAGCGGCGATG
This sequence comes from Siphonobacter sp. BAB-5385, assembly GCF_002261125.1. Lineage (NCBI taxonomy): Bacteria > Pseudomonadati > Bacteroidota > Cytophagia > Cytophagales > Cytophagaceae > Siphonobacter > Siphonobacter sp. BAB-5385. The sequence goes on from NZ_NMPS01000248.1 coordinate 32,973, forward strand.
ATAAATTTCAGCGATAGCGTGTTCAAATCAAAAATTTTGATGGTATTATCGCTATAACCTACGGCAAATTCCTGACTAAACGGATTGACGTCGATGCTTCGGGCGGAGGCATTACTAGCCTTTAAATGCTTGCGTACCTGAAAAAGCTCCCGGTCCAGGATCGTCACTGTACCATCGCCCTGAGCCACCAGAGCCAGATTTTCGAACAGGCAAATATCGAAAATGGGCGAGGCCGTCAGTTGAATCGAATCCTGCTCTATTTTGCTCTGCGGATCGATCCGGTGAATGCCATTAAAATTTTGTCCTACCCACAGCAAACCTGTTTGGTCATCCATCTTCAAGGCGTATACCGAGGCAGGGATGCGGGCGACCAGTTCGCCCAGATCGGGTCGGGCTAAATCCCAGCGAATGACCAGGCCATCGCTACCGGAGGAAAAAAACTGGCCCGGTTCCAGTGCGGCCTCCAGGGCGTAAATCGCATCCCGGTGACCCGCAAACGTATCTATTTTTTCAATGTGTAATCGCATAGCTCGTTAGGTACTTCGCACCCCAAAGGGTAAACCTCGAAACGAACGGTTGTGTACCAAGTCCTTGAGGATTTTCTATTTTTGCCCTAAAATTAAGCATAATCGAATGCCATTGGTTTGGATACGGCCTTTTGAGGGGCGAGGGAGGGTTGCTCTCTGGGAAATTACGGAAGATTTGGAGGATCTGCAAAGAGCCTTCCGGGGAAGTCCGGCAGATGTAGCAGCGTACGCGGCAATTCATCATCCGCAAAAACAAAGGGAGTTTCTGGCCAGCCGGATTCTGATCCAAACGTTGATTGAATCGGTGGGCGAAACGTACCACGGAATTCGGAAGGATTCATACGATAAACCTTTTTTGGAGAATACAGAGAGTCATTTTTCTCTCTCGCACTCCCTGCGATTTGCCGCAGTCGTGTGGCATCCGGCGGCTCGGGTGGGGCTGGATATTGAACCAGTCAGCGAGAAATTATCCGTAGTTGCCCGCAAATTTTTGAGTGAAGACGAATGGGATCACGCAGACCATCAGCTGGAACGGCTGGCCGTATACTGGACCGCGAAAGAAGCGTTGTACAAACTTTACGGCGAGAAAAAACTGAGTTTTAAAGGGAATATTCCCATCGAGCCCTTCGCTGACGAAGCCGAACGTATTTACGGCTGGATTCGTACGCCTGAGCAAAGCATTCGATACGCGTTGTCGGTGATACGCGTTGAAGATTGTATGCTGACGGTGGCGGCGGAACAGGAGGAGAAGTTTAGAGCGGCCGCCGCTGCGGTTTAGAGTTTTCCGTTTTCCGTTTTCCGTTTTCCGTT
>NZ_NMPS01000249.1:0-25061 GCF_002261125.1 Siphonobacter sp. BAB-5385
TAGGCACAGCCTACCAACTTTTGCGTCCGTAGCCAATGCTACGGACAACGCGTGTGAGCGGGGCGGGGAAACTGCAAACTGCCTCCTACCATTCACAGCTATACGCATCAAAACTACCAATCGGTGCTCCGTCGGGTTCTTTCGAGGGAGGCGTAATCACCACCGTTTCCGGACTACTTTCAAACTGCTGAATCTGGGCCAGAGCAAATTGATACTGAGCCTTTTGATTGACGTCACTCGTAGTTGCTTTTCCCAACCACGCCTTTAGTTCCTGTAGTTTGAGCGTAGCCACAGCCCGTACTTGGTTGGCAGCATCTTTATTGGCCGCCAGTTGAATGAGCTGATCGAGTACCGCACCGTTCACCACGCGTTGTACTTCTCCCGCGTAGCCTGCCTGGGGGGCCGACTTCCAGGTCGTTTCTACCACTTTATCTACGACTTCGCTGAAATCGGGCAAGCTGCTATCAATGGCATGATTTCCAATCAAACGGGCGGCCCGTTCGTGTTGCAGGACGAACCGCAGCGTCATTCCTGCGGCGGCTTCGGCGGGAGCCAAGGGATCGAAGGTCAGACCCGTACGGTCTTTGAAAACCTCCCGGTAATTTTCGTTGAAGCCATACGGACGTGGCGGAATCAGTTTGATGATGTTAGCGGGCAGTACGAGTTCTTCCGGTTTCAGGGTCGCCATCAAGGCATCCAGGGCCTGCCGCTGCTCGGCTCCACTCACGTACTCCATCACCTTCTGCTTATCGCCACGAACGGCGTAGGTGTAAAATACGCCGCCTACTACCTTACTGGCCGCTTCTACCTGATAGCGATGAAACAGGTACAGGGGAACGAGGGCTTCTTCCAACGTAGCCATTGGAGCACCAACGGGAATTTTCTTCTCGCTGAAATTCGACAAAGCAATCCGGCGTACCTGCATCACCCGATTCAACTCTTCTACCGAATTTTTACCATTGTCCCATAAGTGCGTAATGGGATGAGCTGATCCTTCGGGCCGTCCATCCTGATCGCTCAGGAACAGAAAGCCTTTGTCGATGTAATCATCAATGATTTTCTTGAGTCCCTTCTTTTCTTCCTCTTTGTTCTTGAATTCCCGGTAGGCGTAGTTAATGGCAATCTTATCCCAATCGCCAATCTGCTTGGTATATGCATCGGACAGACTTAGCTTATTTTGCCCCATGATACGTACCAGCGGGTGCGGGTAATCCATGACGGAAGCCCGGTCGTTTTGGTTGGAGGCGTAGTTATGGGGTAAGCCCAGCGTATGGCCGGTTTCATGGGCCCCGAGTTGCCGCAGACGGGCCAGAGCCATTTCTTCGGCTTCTTTACTGGGTTTGTCGCCTTCGTATTCGCCCACCAGTCCATTGGCAATCAGGTAGTCCTGACGTACCCGCAGGGAACCCAGCGTCACTTTTCCTTTGATGATTTCACCCGTACGTGGATCGGCGACGCTGAAGCCGTACGACCAGCCCCGCGTCGAACGGTGTACCCATTGCACGAGGTTATAGCGAATATCCATCGGATCGGCGGTATCGGGCAGTACTTTCACCTGAAACGCATTCTTGAAACCCGCAGCTTCGTAGGCCTGATTCCACCAGGAAATACCGTCCATCAAAGCCGAGCGAATGGGCTCGGGAGCACCAGGATCCAAGTAGTACACAATCGGCTTGATGGGTTCAGAGACCGCCGCATTTGGATTTTTCTTTTGCAAGCGATGCCGACGAATGTAGCGTTTGGCAATGGGCGTACTAAAGGGCGAGGAATAGTCAAAAAATTCAATGGAATTGATGCCCGCCCGGGGGTCAAACTCGCGGGGCTGATACCCGGCATCGGGCAATTTGATGAACGAGTAATGTTCCCGAATCGTGATGGCGTTTGGCGTCGGTACGACTTCCCGCAGGAACGGACCGGCCTGTTCGCCCGTCAGCGTCAGGGTTACCTCTACTTCGGTATTTTCCGGAAAGTTTTTAGTATAAGGCAGGTAGAACGCACAACGGCTGGGGTCCAGACGAAAGACACCCTGTTTGGCTCGGGCAATCGCCGAAGCGGCTTCGTACCCATCGCGTAGGTAAAAGTTAGTGGCATCAACCAGTACCGACTTCCCTTCTTCGGCCATGACATCAAAACCCCAGAGTACGGATTGAGCGAACGACTGCTCGACGGCCCGCATTTCCATTTTATCGCCCGAGGTCGCACGGTACCCGTAATTCTGTTCGACCATCAGTACTTTGGGGCCCGACCGTTGAAACTTGATGATTTTTCCGGCACTGATTTTTCCACGATCCAGGCCGATGTCGTTGGAACCAATACCGGCGGGCAAGGCCGTATGAAAGAGAATTTCCGTATCTAGTTTGTCGATCTCCAGATACATTTTCCCTTTTTTGGCGTCCCAGTACAAATTCAGATAGCCCGGCATTTTTTGCAGGCCCGTCGTAGCTCCGGAGATGCCCTGAGCCCAAAGATTCAATGAAAAGGCCAGGGATATTCCCAGTAAGAAAAGTTTACGCATACGAATAATTTTAAGAGGAAATCAAAATGGAAAGATGGGCACTCATGCAAATAAACTATGGCCGATCACTACATCTACAAAACAAAAGGTATATCAATCAGCTTTTCGCCATCAATAATACAAAGGATCGTGGAGCAAATTTTCAGAATTGCGATTAATCCTGAAATTAATCCGTCCATTCTCTGAAGTTTGTGCTTCTTTCGCGAAGAAATTGAAGAATCTTACGCCTATGAACATTCTGGAGCTCGACCATGTGGCCCTGTACGTGGCTGATGCCGAACAAAGCATACAGTTTTACCGGGACGTGCTGGAGTTAGAACCCCTGCCCCGCCCCGCTTTCGACTTTCCCGGAGCCTGGTTTAGTTTAGGTGGCAACAAACAGTTACACCTGCTGGGCAATCGGGCGGAACCGCTGGAAGAAACCGTGCTGGGTTCCCGAAAAAATCATTTTGCCGTAAAAGTGGCCGATATGGAAGAAACCGAAGCCTTTTTACGCAGGAAAGGACTGACCTTCAGAGGCCCCAAGGCCCGCCCCGACGGTATTCGCCAGATTTTTCTGCAGGATCCGGATGGCTACTGGCTGGAATTCAATGAATAGTTTCTGCGACTTCCAACGCTTTGGGGCCTTTTAGCGTCTATAGAAGGCAACAGTTTTGAAGTACCTCTCCTGTATACGCAGGGAGGTATCGACTTATTAGTAAAAAAGCTCCGTTTCCACGGAGCTTTTTTCTTATCATTAGTAGGGAGAGGTTAAATCAAACCTGCTTTCGCTTCCCGTAAGTACAGTTGAATCGTATTTTCCAGTCCGTAATACAAAGCATCACAGATGAGGGCGTGACCGATGGACACTTCCAGTAAGCCCGGAATATTCTGCTGAAAATACCGCAGGTTGTCCAGACTCAAATCATGACCGGCATTGATTCCGAGTCCTAAGGCATTGGCCCGTTCCGCCGCTTTGATAAAGGAATTCAGTGCCAGCGACTGATCAATAGCGTATTGATGGGCGTAAGGCTCTGTATATAATTCAATGCGGTCCGCACCCGTTTCGGCCGCTCCTTCCACCATCCGCTCGTCAGCATCAACGAAAATGGACGTACGAATACCCGCTTCCTTGAACATACCCACCAGATCAATCAATCGGCTGCGGTGCTCAATCGTATCCCAACCCGCGTTGGAAGTTACTGCTCCGAGTGCATCGGGTACCAGCGTTACCTGAGCGGGCTTTACCTGCAATACCAGGTCCACAAATTTCTTTTCAGTTGGGTTGCCCTCAATGTTGAATTCCGTCGTCAGTACCTGACTCAAGTCCAAGACATCCTGGTAGCGGATGTGCCGTTCGTCGGGCCGGGGGTGTACCGTAATTCCCTCCGCTCCGAAGCGTTCGCAATCCAGTGCCACTTTAACAACGTTGGGATTATTTCCACCGCGGGAGTTACGCAGGGTGGCTACTTTATTAATGTTTACCGAAAGACGAGTAGGCATAGACTGAATGATAAGCAGGGGATCACTGCGAAAAAACCCCTTCTGCGGTTGAGATTTTGTAACTTTGCAGCGTGGAGAACCATTCTTTGCGAAGAACAGTTCTAAATAACGCCCCAAATATTGCGGTAAATCTCTTGTAATTTTTATAGACCACCCCTGAATTTTTAGGTCATGTCACTCAAATCAACCATTGAAGCTCAAATCAAGTCAGCGATGCTGGCTAAAAATCAAGCCCGTTTATTAGCCTTACGGGCCATTAAATCGGCTATTTTACTGGAAGAAACGGCCGGAGCAGCCCACGAATTAACGCCGGAGCAGGAAACAAAAATTCTGATGAAGGCCGTCAAGCAACGGAAAGATTCCGCGGAAACTTACGTAAGCAATGGTCGTCAGGAATTGGCCGATAAAGAGTACAGCGAAATCGCCGTCATCGAGGAGTTCCTACCCAAAATGCTGACGGAAGAGGAGTTGAAAGGCCGTTTACAGGAAATCATCACCCGCGTAGGAGCCAGTGGCCCCAGCGATTTAGGTAAAGTGATGGGCGTAGCCACCAAGGAACTGGCAGGTCTGGCGGAAGGAAAAACGATCTCGGCCACGGTGAAACAGTTGTTGAGCTAGTATTGAGGTTTGAAGTTTGATCGTTTCAGGTTTAAAGAAGGGTTTGACGTTTGATTGGTTTCAGGTTTGAAATAAGGTTTAATTAGGTTGAGCAATGACAGGATGGGTGGTGCAGCCGTGAAAACCCTCTTATTTCTGAATTGGAGGTAGCAATCGAAAGTATGTACCTTTCTATTTCACAAAAGTAGAAACTCCCAGTGGCTCAAACCCGCACCCTTTCCACTTTCAAACTACCTCAAATCTGCTCCCACTCAAACTTCAAACCTTTTCTAACCCGAAACCAATCAAACGTCAAACCCTACCCGCACGCACCCACTGTATGAATTTTAATTTTCTTGACCTGCTTCTACTCGTGCCGCTCGCTTATGGAGCGTATACGGGCTTTCGACGGGGCGTACTGGTCGAGATTATTGCGGTTATTGCTTTTGTCGTTTCGCTTATACTGGGTTTCAAACTTTTGAACGAAGCGATTGCCTTTGTAGCACCTTACGTGGGTGAAACCGTAGGCCGTAAATTTCTCCCGTACATCGGATTTTCGAGCATTTTCGTGCTGGTCATTTTTACCATCAATCGTTTTGGATGGCTGTTGCGAAGAAGCCTCCGTTACACGATTTTCGGCAGTTTCGACAGCATGGCTGGAGCCGTAGTGGGTCTGTTCACCTATGCCTTTGGTATCAGCGTCTTTTTGTGGCTGTTACAGGCCCTGGGCATGGGCTTTCCCAACCGCGAACAGATGACGGGCAGTTATGTCTATCCTGTAATCCGGCCTTTCGCACCGAAAGTGCTGGATAAAGTATCCGACGCCATTCCCAAGCGGGATCGGCTCATTGAAAAAGTCGAAGAGTTGCGAAAAGAATAACCGCACTGGAACCCAATACCTTAGAAAGCAGTTGCACCAACGTATTACCAAAAACGAGCAATGGACACCATCGTTAAACAAGATATTCGTAAGCTCTCGGCAGAGGGGTTGAAGACCTTTTTGGTCGAACAGGGAGAACAGGGATTCCGGGCGAAGCAGATTCTGGAATGGCTATGGAAAAAGTCGGCCCGTAGTTTCGAGGAAATGACCAACCTTTCCAAAAAAACGCGGGAATTGCTCGAGACTCATTTCGAAATCCGTCCCCTGAGCGTAGCGAAAGAGCAGATTTCAAGTGACAAAACCATTAAATCAGCTTTCCGACTCTACGACGGGAAACTGATTGAAGGCGTGTTAATCCCCGCCGACGACCGGATGACGGCCTGCGTATCCAGCCAGGTAGGCTGCTCACTGACCTGCAAATTTTGTGCGACGGGTTACATGGATCGCGAACGCAACCTGGACCCGGCTGAAATCTACGATCAGGTGGTCACGATCAAGAACCAAGCCGAACAAAAATACGGTCAACCCCTAACCAACATCGTGTACATGGGCATGGGCGAACCTCTGCTCAACTACGCGAACGTGCTGAAGTCGGTGGATCATATCACTTCGCCGGAAGGGCTGAACATGTCACCCAAACGCATTACCGTCAGTACGGCGGGTATCGCCAAGATGATTCAGAAGCTGGGTGATGACGGGGTGAAATTCAATCTGGCCCTTTCGCTGCACGCTGCTAACGATAGCAAGCGGAATCAGATTATGCCCATCAACGAAAGCAATACGTTGGTAGCTTTGAAAGATGCCCTGAAGTATTTCTATAATAAAACGGGGAATAAGATTACGCTGGAGTATATTCTCTTTTATAACTTCAACGATTCAGTGGAGGATGCGAAGGAACTTTGGAATTTTGCCAAACACATTCCGAATGCCCACATCAACATCATCGAGTACAATCCCATCGAAAACGCTCAGTACAAGAATACCGACCCGCAGACGCTGGCCAAATTCGCCCGCTTCATCGAGCAGAAGAACATCCCGATCACCGTGCGTCGTAGCCGTGGAAAAGATATTGATGCCGCCTGCGGTCAGCTGGCAACGAAAACAGCCCCGATAACGGTTGAATAATTTCTAAATTTGTTTCTTTTCGTAAAAATTCTGTATTTCCGGCACCATTCCGAAGGATACGCTGGAGAAACCGCCCAACTCTCAGCGAACGATTGGCGAAAGTCCTATTTCCCCAATCGTTACGCGAGCATACGTTTCGGGTCAGGGGTTCCCTATCCATAGAGTCTTAACAATTCCTTAACATTAGGCCCGATCCCTTTCCGTAGCTTCGCGTCAAAATAGCCCCCTAACTCCTTATGTTCGGCTTAGAGACTGGAATTTTCTTTCTTCTGTGTATCTGCCTTTTTTGTGCGTGTGCCTTTGAATTCGTGAATGGTTTTCACGATACGGCCAATGCCGTAGCCACCGTAATTTACACTAACTCCCTGAAACCCAACATTGCAGTAATTTGGTCAGGATTCTGTAACTTCCTTGGCGTGTTCTTCGGCGGCATTACCGTTGCCATGGGCATTGTAAACTTATTACCGGTTGAACTGCTGATCGACCAAAATGTTTATCACGCAGTAGCGATGGTCCTCTCCCTACTGCTGAGTGCCATCATCTGGAACCTGGGCACCTGGTACTTTGGTCTGCCCTCCTCTTCTTCCCACACACTGATTGGCTCGATTCTGGGCGTAGGTCTGGCCTACTCCCTGTTGCCTGAAAACGTATCGGGCGTGAGTTCCGTCAACTGGGACAAAGCGAAAGAAACGGGTTTTGCTCTGCTTTTATCGCCGCTGGTCGGTTTTAGTCTGGTGATTATTCTTATGTTTATTCTGAAGCGTACCGTGAAGAATGACATCATTTTCAAAGAACCCAAAAAGAATCAAACGCCTCCGACCTGGATTCGTAGCATTCTGATTATGACCTGTACGGGTGTTAGTTTCTTTCACGGCTCCAATGATGGACAAAAAGGAGTCGGTTTGATCATGCTGATTCTGATCGGTATTACACCCGCTTATTTTGCTCTGGATGCCAGCAAGGATACCACGCATCTCCAAACTAATCTGGTACAGATTCAACAACTCGTCAACCGCATTGAAGAGCCGCGTCTGGCGACGTTAGATCAGGAACGTCTGCGGGTGGTTAAGGCCAGCATTAATGATCTGGATAGCGTCATGAAGGCTACAAACGGCCATATTCCTCCGCAGCTTCGTCTGGAATCCAGAAAAGATATTCTTCTGATCTCAAGAGATTTGACGAAAATTCAGAAAGACGGTGCCCTCACGCTCAACCGCGATGAAGCCGCTACGCTGAGCAGTTCACTGTCGGCAATGAAATCCTACACGGAATACGCTCCAACCTGGGTTATTCTGATGATTTCCCTTTCCTTAGGTCTGGGTACCATGGTGGGCTGGAAACGTATTGTCGTAACCGTAGGAGAAAAGATTGGTAAACAACACCTGACCTACGCTCAGGGTGCCAGTGCCGAGCTAGTCGCCGCTAGTACCATCGGTCTGTCGTCCGGACTGGGTTTACCCGTTTCTACCACGCACGTTCTTTCTTCAGGAATCGCCGGAAGTATGGTGGCTAACAAGGGCATCAAAAACTTGCAGGCCGGTACCATTCGTAACATTGTCCTGGCCTGGGTGCTGACCCTGCCCGTATCCATGTTCCTGGCCGGTACGCTGTTCATCTTCTTCCGGGCCGTCCTGTAAGGTTAGCTGGTTGTAACTAGTGGCTGGTTGTTTGTACTGGCAGATGATACAAAGGAAATCCCCCGAGAGGCTTCTCGGGGGATTTCCTTTTATGGGATATTGTTCCCATACATGCACACCATGGGTTTCACCCATGGCTAGTGAAATTGAACCCCTTCGGGGTTTGCTCTTCCAATCTCAAAGTAATAAACCAGGTAGATCAAAAAGCTTTTGATCTACCTCCACTACTCACCCAACAACGATCCACCCAAAACCAGCAACTAATTTTCCAGCTCCTGAATGGCCAGCCAGCTCATCAGGCCAGCTCCGATTTCCAGAGCCTTTTCGTCAATATCAAAGGTAGGCGTATGCACGCCGGAGATGATGCCACGATCTTCATTTCGCGTACCCAGGCGATAGAAGCAGGAATCGACTACCTGTGAGTAAAACGCGAAGTCTTCGCCCGCCATCCAGATGTCCAGATCGATAATATTTTCCTCCCCAACGTAGGCTCCCGCTTCCGCCCGCAAGCGACGGGTCAGCTCGGGATGGTTTTCCAGGTACGGATAACCCCGGACAATGTCTACGACACAGGTAGCTCCCATGCTTTCAGCCAACCCTTCGGCCAGCTTCTGGATACGCCGGAGGCCTTCTTCCCGCCAGACTTCATCCATACAACGGAAGGTACCGTCGATGTGGACTTCGTTGGGAATAACGTTCGTCGCTCCGTCAGCGATTACCCGTCCAAAGGAAAGAACCGAGGGCGATTTAGGCGGACGATTTCGTGAAATAACCTGCTGTAAAGCTACGATGAGATGCGAAGCAATGAGTACCGGATCGATTAAGGAATCGGGAGCCGCTCCGTGCCCACCCTTCCCTTTCACGGTCAGGTAGATTTCGTCGGTAGAGGCCATGTACATTCCTTCCCGGAAACCGATCTTACCTACGGGAATCTGCGGAGCTACGTGCTGACCGATCATGCCCGCCGGAGCCGGATTTTGCAGTACGCCTTCGCGGATCATCATGGAAGCTCCACCCGGAGCCTTTTCTTCACCGGGTTGAAACACCAGTTTTACGGTACCTTCAAATTCGTCCCTTAACTCCGTCAAAATACGGGCTACGCCCAATAGCGAAGCCGTGTGTACGTCATGACCACAGGCGTGCATAACGCCCGGATTCTGACTTTTGTAGACGACATCATTCGCTTCCAGAATGGGCAATGCATCCATATCGGCTCGCAGCCCTATGACCTTTTTTCCGGATTTTTTCCTTCGACAACAGCCACTAATCCCGTATTGGCCAAGGGCGTCGCCTGTACACCCAGGCTTTGTAGCTGAGCAGCCACAAATTTCTGCGTCTCGTATTCCTGAAAAGATAGCTCGGGATGACTATGCAAATGCCGGCGGTTCGCTACAAAATCCGTTGCGTAAGCGGCGGCCAGTGCTTTGATTTTCTCTTTCATTCGTGGTGTAACCATTGCTGTACCTCTTTTTTCAGGGACGGCAAATGATTTTTTAGTAAAGTCCAAATACGGTCCCACGATTCCTCCTGGGAATGGCAAAATTGAAGAATCGATTGCGTCGCCGTAAATGTAATAACCGAATTTATTTCTACTAAGCGACCCAGTGCCCGGCCAATAAGCCTGATTTCCCGCTCCAGTGTTTCCTGCAAAAGTACATTAGTATCTTCTGCCTGAAACACAAAGCCAGTTCCTAAGGAAGATTCAATTTCGTGAATGGACAACTCGATTTCAAAAAGGCAGTTTTCTTCATACGTATTCATACACACTAACCAAAATGGCGGAGGTAATTAAATCAACTCAATACGTTACTTTCGTATACCTTTAGCTAACGTCAAGGCTAATGGCTAAAAGCTCGTTTTTGAATGTATGCAAAAATAGAACTCATTTAGGCGTTCGATCCTTATAGTAAAAATTTTCAGAATAGTTCCAACCTTTTTCTCCGCAAGCGTGTCCTCCAGCCGGAGGAGCAATACATGGCTTGATCTTTACGAATGGTTTTTGATGAACATGAGCTGGTAATGGGCTGCCGCCGCAAAGATCGCGTCTCGCAACGTCGTTTATACGAAGCGTTTGCGGGCCGTATGCTGGTGGTATGTCTCCGCTATGTCAAAAGCCGCGACGAAGCCGAGGACATTTTGCAGGAATCGTTCATCAAGATTTTTGACAAAATAGACACCTTTCGCTTCGAATGCCCGCTGGCAGCCTGGGTTAAACGCATTGTTGTCAATACCACGCTGAATTACCTGCGGGATAATCGCCGGTACCGTTTTGCTGAAGAACTTGATCACGTGGCCGAAGAAGTGGCCACTACGTTTTCAGAGGAACTTCACTGGAAAGACCTGCTCCAACTTGTTCAAGAACTACCTCCCGGCTGTCGGGCGGTATTTAACCTCTATGCGATCGAAGGCTATCAACATCAGGAAATTGCAACGATGCTGGGTATTTCGGAAGGAACCTCCAAATCGCAGTATAGCCGGGCCAAGAGCCTTTTGCAACGCATGTTGACAAACCATCGTCTGACTGAAAATGGACATTAACGTTTACTGGGCATGAGCCAGCTGGAACCAAACGATTTCGAAGAACAATGGCGTAAAGCTTTTGATGAAGCTTCCGAGCCCCCGAGTGAAGGGCTCTGGAGTCGCATTGAACAGGAGCTTCCGCCTGAGCAGCCAATTGGCCTGCCCTTTTTCTGGGTAGGTGTGGTGCTGTTGTTTCTGGTAAGTCTGGGTAGTCTGGGATGGTGGTACAGCCACCGGAATGACGCCACAAAAGATTCGGTTGCATCCACGCCCGCGGTAAACCTTCAGAACGAGGGCCGTTCTTCGGAAAAAACTCCGGCGGCCCGCCCTGAAACTAAGGTTCCAGGACAGATTGCTACTACACCGCTTACGGCAACGGAAAAACCGGATGCGTCAGGGGTAACCTCCTCGCCGCATACTTCCAATCGAAACAAACTGACTACGCCTAGTTCTGTTTCACGCTCTGGTTCAACAGCCCGCTGGGCATTGGACCGGAATACGTTCGTTAAGAAGCCAACACGCGTCATTACTGATCTAAACGTCAATACAACCACGCCCGCAGTAGGGATTATTAACCCCCTTACCCTGTCTTCGATTGTCCCCACGGACAGCAACGCGGCCACGCGAGTAGCGTTACTGCTCCAGCAGGCCGCTACCAAACCTTGGTCTTTATACGCGATCAAGGCCCAGCCGAAGCAACCCACAGTAGCCATGCCTGTTTTACCGGGTAAAAGCCTACCGCTGGCTAAATTTTGGATGAGTCTGAACGCTGGCATTATACGGTTTAATCCTTCCGTAAGTTCCGTTACTGCTTTTCCCACGTATGACAGTTTCTCGTATAGTCTGTCTCCCCTGTCCCAGCGAGTTACCCCCACCTCAGAACCGAACTATACGAAAAAAGGCACGCATATTTCGTATCAACTGGAATGGCTAGCGGGTGCTCGGCTTTCGCGGCACTGGTACCTGGAAAGTGGCGTTCAATTTTTACGCGGCCATTCGACCCTGAACAACAATCTGGTACTGATTCAGGGTTCTGGCATCAGCAATGCGTTTGCCGATCAGCTCAATTATAATAAGTCGAATCAGGTGCCCAATAGCCCGAATAGACCGGACCCGAGTCCGCAGGGTACGAATAGTCTGGTCTCAACTAACTCCTTCCGGTACACGTTTGAATACCTCTCCGTTCCGGTAAGTGTGGGGTATGAATTCCGTCCCGGTAAGCGTTTGAATTACTTCGTCTCGGGCGGGTTATCAGCGGATTTTTTCCTGAGAAACGTGCTCGTGGATGATTCATACATCGGTATTCCGCCGGCGGAATACGGTCCGAAAGATGGCATCTACCGGAATGTATCCCTCAGTACTACGGCAAATGCAGGAGCTAACTATCGGTTGAGTCGGAAGACTTCCCTGAATGTAAAAACCTTCGTTCGTAAAAGCGTCATGAATGGCTTACAAGGTGATTACCTCAAAATACATCCCGTCACGTTAGGCGTGGGTATGGGCATTCGCCGGGATTTCTAATCCGAAGAAAATACTTCTTACAAAAAGGTTCGGGACCCGGTGTTTCGAACCTTTTTGTTTGGTATGAAAAGCAGGATGAGTACACTTGTTTTTCTTCCCTACCACATCACCTTTAAACCATCCACCACGTACTTTTTGATTTGATCATCGTTGCTGATGAGCGTGTACCGATTTTGAATGGCCTGCCAGATTAACATCCGGTCGAAAGGATCTTTGTGGTACGTGGACGCTAACTGATGATAGCTGGCGGCGTCCTCCGCCGAAAACTCCGTAATGGAAAACCGCATTTCCCGGCAAGCCCCGGGGAAATCCTGCGGGGTAAATACATCTAAATCTAATTTATCCAGAGCGTACTTAATGGAAATTTCCCAGAAACTGATCGTGCTGATGACAATTTCGTTGGTGGGATCTTCCAGCACCCGTCTAACCTTTTCGGATAGTTTTTCGGGTTCGGTTACGGCCCAGATCATGGCATGCGTATCTAACAAATAGGTCATACTTCGAGAAACTCTTCTTCAGTCATTTGATAATTATCTTTGAAAACCACCTTTCCTTTTCCACGTAAAATCCCCAGCGTTCTGGGCTGCAATTCTTCTTCTTTGGGAATCAGGAAGGCTTTGATTTCTTTCTTTTTGCCAAAGGTGATGGCAATTCGCTCTCCGGCTTCCACTTCTTTCAGGACTTCCGAGAAATGGGTTTTTACTTCACCGACTGTCATTGTTTTCATAATTTCCAAATAGTTATCATCCAAAGTAAAGATTTTCTTGTCAAGTTGTCAAGTAAGACTTTAACTGGATTTTAGTCGTACCTTATTGAATGCCTTTCAGTTACGTCGAATACTGACTGGACTAACCTTTGAGCCTGTGCTTTTTTGCGGGAATAGTTGCTTCATGGAGTGCTGAACGTGGGCCATCGTTGGCCCCAGTCATTAACTAAAGAAACCGTTTAGCCTGGTAAAACAGTACCAAACTAAACGGCTCAAAAGAGGCTTTCGACTTACCTTATTCCGTATAATCAGCCGAACGACTGATGTCTTCCCAGGCCTTGCTATGCTTGAGTTCGTTTTCAAGTTTTTGCTGGTAACGCTCTACGGCCCAGGCACCGAGTTGCAGGCGTAGCGGAGGCTCCTCACGGTCCGCCAGTCCAATCAGAATTTCGGCGGCTTTCACGGGATCGCCCACCTGTTTGCCATTCGTTTTTTCGAAATAATCCCGAATCTTTCCGGCCGTTTCGGCGTACTCCGGCAGGGGTTCGGCTATTTTGATGGATGAACCGGCAAATTCCGTACGGAATGGTCCGGGTTCAATAATCGTCACTTTGATCCCAAAAGGTCTGATTTCCTGAGCGACACTTTCGAAAATTCCTTCCAGAGCGTATTTAGAGCCGTTGTACATCGAAAGTCCCGGCGTAGAAACCAATCCCGCAATCGACGATAGCACCTGAATGTATCCTTTCTTCTGCTCCCGCATGAGGGGTAGTACGGCTTTGGTGACATTGATGGTACCAAAAACATTCGTGTCAAACTGCGTCCGTAATTCTTCCTGACTTACTTCTTCCAGCCCCCCGCCCAAGCCATAACCGGCGTTGTTGATCAGTACGTCGATCCGACCGAAGCGTTCGTGAGCCGATGATACGGCTGAATTGATTGCCTCCAGATCGGTAATATCGAGCGACAGGGTAAGCAGGTTTTCGGACTCCCCTAATTCCTGTAACGTTTCAACGCGGCGGGCCGTCGCAACGACCTGCTCGCCTTTTTCCAAGAGTTGACGGGCGATTTCCTGACCGAACCCCGATGAACAACCCGTAATGAACCAAACCATGGTTTCTGTATTTAAGAGTGAATGTTGGATGGGCTTGAGGTGGTTTGACGTTTGAGAAAGGTATCAAGTTTAAGAGGGTTTCAGGTTTGAAAATGGCTTGAGGTTTGAATGAACTTCTTCAAACCTCAAACTGCTCAAACCTTATATTGCTACTTTTTTCATTCTTAAACCTTTCAAACCTCAAACTTCATTAAACCTTAAATCTCACCAAACCTAAAGTCCTACGACTTACTCAAAATTGATACCAGGGCTGGCTTGAGTTCGGGATACAGGTATTGAAAATCGGTTTCCAGCCGAATTCGCTGGTTTAAGACATAATTGCCTCCCAGTACCACAACTGCCATTTCCCCAAATAGTGGCTTCAGTACCCAATCCGGAACCTTGGGAGCCCAGTAGGGTTTATGCAGTACTTCGGCCGTGGTACGCACCAGTTCCTCATTGGTGACGGGGTGCGGGGCTACGGCGTTGTAAGCTCCCGTCCAGCCCGGGTTTTCCAGAGCTTCGATGTACATCCGGCAGAGGTCGTCGGTATGAATCCAGCTGATGTACTGTTTTCCCGAACCGAGTGGCGAACCGATCCCCAGCTTCACGGGAATCAGAAAACTTTTCAAGGCTCCTCCCTTGGTGTCCAGCACAATACCCGTACGCAGTTTGGAAGTTCGAATCCCCAGAGCAGCCAATTCATCGGCCGCCGCTTCCCATTGCACCACCACGTCGGCCAGGTAATCGATTCCGGGGGTATACTGCTCGGAGAGCCATTCGGCACCGGTATCGGCTCCGTAATAGCTAATGCCCGAAGCGGAGACGAAGGATTCAAACCGATGGCCGGTTTCGCGGAGTTTACGGGCAATCAGTCCAATGGTTTTCGTACGGCTATCGATGATTTCCTGTTTGCGTTCGTCCGTCCAGCGACCTTCTGCAATGCCCGCTCCGGCCAGATGGATCAGGTACTGGCTTTCGGCGAGGGCTTTTTCGTCGAGTTCTTGCTTATTGACATCCCAGCGATATTGCTTGACTTTCGGATCAATGCTGGCTTCGCTTTTACTGCCCCGGGTGAGGTAGGCAACGGCATAGCCGCGTTCAAGTAGTAATTCGGTGAGTCGTGTACCAATCAGGCCGGTACCCCCCGTGAGCAGAACTTGTTTCATTGCCGTCTTGACTTTTTCTAAAAACCAGGCAAAAGCGGTAAAGTTCTAAGCCATTTCAGCGAATGACTAAAAACTTAACAGCTACGAAAGATTCCAGTGAAAAAGAATACCGATTTTTGCCCGAAATCTCCGCTCATTCCATGCGTTATCTGCTTTCTTTCGTACTTTTTTTAATACTGCCTCCCGAAGCCTTTCATAAGGTTTGCCGCCAGAAAAACGAACCCCTTTCGCAGTTTTTCCACTGGGAACCGGGTAAGAAGATCATCATGGCTCACCGAACGACGCCCCTGCCGGGCTATTCGGAAAATACGTTGGCGGCCATGAAACACGCCTACCGAATCGCTCCTTGTGCCACGCAGGAAATCGATGTACGCATGAGCAAAGACAGCGTATTAGTACTGCTGCACGATGCGACGCTGGAACGGACGACTACGGGTACAGGCAAGCTCAGCGATTTTACGTATCAGGAACTACGTAAGCTGGAATTACGGGATGAAACGGGAAAGGTACTACTCGGTCAACGTATACCGCGACTGGAAGAACTGCTGACTTTTGCCCGGGGGAAAGTGGTACTCTTTCTCGACAAAAAACCAGAGACAGATCCGATTCGGATGATGACAGCCGTTAAGAAGGCTCGTATGCTTGGTGACGTTATCGTCATCTGCTACTCGATCGCTGAAGCTCAATTCCTTCACCAGCGGTATCCTTCCCTCATGCTGGCCTTGGGTTTCAATGACACTAAAGCCATTGAAACGATTGAAAAATCCGGATTACCCTATAAGAATCTCGTCGCTTTGACACCGGGTCACTTACAGCCTCAAGCCTTTTACGATCGGATTCATGCGATGGGCATCATGACTTCCGTAGGCACAAATGGGAACGTGGATACGCTGCCTTTCACTCAGGCAAGACCTCTGTATGAACAAGTATTACAGCGGGGTGATATTATTTGTACGGATAGCCTTCAACGCGTACAAACGCTCTTTCAACCTTAATCAACAATCAAAGGCTGGACCGTCACCGGCGTCGGTACGGCTTCTCCAATGGTTTCCCGAACGCTGGCTTCAATAATCTGACACATAGCGTTCAGCGGCAGGTCATTAGGTTCGGTACCAAACGGCTCTTCAATTTCATTGCCAATCGCATCCACCGCAATAAAGGTATACCCGATGAATACCACGATAAAGGGCGTGGTCCAACCCAAAGTATCCACCAAACCAAAGGGCAGGAATAATCCGTATAAGTAGACCGTTCGGTGCAGAAGCACATTATATGTGTACGGAATGGGCGTATTGGCAATGCGTTCACACCCCGCTAAAATGCCCGAAAGATGATTGATCGTCGTGTCCATCGTGACCAGCGTAATCGAGTCGAGCTGGCCGCGTTGGCGTTGCTGCTGCAGCCAGTACCCCATTTCCCGCAGGATCAGTACGGGTTTGAATCGAGCCTGCATGAGACGATCGGTAAGCTCCGGAGATAACAGCCGTCGCAAGTCCGCTTCCGGACTCGTTTTCCGTAACTGATGTTTCAGGGCATAAGTAAAGGCAATCAATAAGCGGGAAAAGAGCTGAATTTCAACAGAATCCATCGACAAGCCGCTCAAGGTCGTTACCTGTCGCATCAATGAACGACTTTCCAGGACCAGAGCCCCCCACAGTTTTCTTCCTTCCCAGTACCGGTCATAGCTCGCACTATTACGAAAGCCCAGAAAGATGGCTACGGCGACGCCAATCAGCGTAAAAGGCGTAGGATTCAGGGCAATTTTTACCTGGAAGATTTCTCCCCGTAAGTAAACGACCGCACAGCAGAAGAGGAACAGAATGATCAGCCGCGGGTAAATTTTTTCAATGATGGAGCCTTTCCAGACGAAGAGCAGACGAAACCAATTGTGATGCGGAGGAACAACCATACGAACAACAAACCAGATACGGCCGCAAAGGTAGGCATTAGCAGCCCCGGACCGAACGGCTTTTCTATTTAATCCTTCGATTGGGTAGGGTACGGCTTAGGAACGGAGTTTTTGCGAATAAAGTCTTTCGCTTTCTTAGGGAGTACCGCGTATGAAAAGTCTAGCTAAACGTAATCCTCTTGATCTGTTTTTAACCCTTCATCAACCCACTGATTGCCTGTAGTCTGTGTATGGCTCCTGGCCTCAATCCCCAAGCAACCTGATAGGCCAGCGACGCTTCGACGTTTAGGGTATTAGGTTCATGCCCTCCGTTAACCCACCGTATACCTGTGGGGTTTTGTCTACATCCAGCGGATGTGCCAGCGAACGCACCGTTCTGCTGAACCATCCGGAGCATTTTCCTTTTCGATTATTTTTATTCTGCTCACTACATGATCCACTTAAACCTTTTTTTCAGACGTGGTTTGGTATTTACACTCGGTCTGGGTGTGTTATCAGCCCATGCTCAACCGCTCGTCCGTCAGCAGGCTACGGTGGCCCTGAATATCGCACCTGCCCGGGCCGTCATTCGTATCACCGGACGGGTAACGGATGAAACCCAGCAGGGCCTGCCCGGGGTCAACGTTTACCTGAAAGAGAACACCAGCGTAGGAGCTACCACCGACGCTAACGGGGCGTACATCTTCAACGTCCCCGACGATCAGGCGAACGGTACGCTGGTTTTCAGTTACATCGGTTATAAAAGTCAGGAACTAGCCCTTAACAACCGGACGGAAGTCAACGTACAACTTGAACCCGATAACCAGTCACTCAATGAAGTCGTCGTCATTGGTTACCAGAGCGTTCGGAAGAAAGATCTGACCGGAGCTACGGGTCTGGTGGAGATTGAAAATACGAGTAAAATCGTGACCCGTTCGGCCGTGGAATCCCTGCAAGGGCAGCTTTCGGGCGTAACGATTCGGAACGGTGGTGCTCCCGGTCAGGAAGCCGTCATTCAGATTCGGGGATTGAGTACGCTCAACGGAAATTCCAATCCACTTTACATCATCGACGGCATGTACGCCGACGCCAATACGACCGTCAACCCCGATGATATTGCTTCCATGCAGGTCTTGAAAGATGCCTCCGCAGCCGCCATCTACGGATCACGGGCGGCCAACGGCGTGGTGATCATTACTACGAAAAAAGGCAAGGAAGGGCCGATGAAAGTAAGCGTGTCGGGACGGTACACCCTTTCCTCGATTCCCCGCCGCTGGGATATGATGAATGCCCAGGAATACGTCGATTTCAACCGTCGGGCTTATCAGGCCGCCGGGTACGCCCTGCAACCTTCCATTGCAAACTTCGATCCCGCTACCAGCCCCAACACCAACTGGCAGGATGAATTAATTCGAACGGGTTCGGTACAGGATTACAACCTGACGCTTTCGGGCGGTGGAGCCAATTCAAGCTATCTGATTTCGGGCAGTTATTTCAAAGACGAAGGAACGCTGATTCGTAATAATTTCGAACGGATGTCCCTGCGGATCAATACGGAAGCGAAACGTGGTCGGGTTACGTTCGGCGAAAACCTGATGATTTCCAACTCCGTACGTAACAGTCCGTTCAGTGGCGGTTTTGCCGAGGGCAATCCCTGGTACGATCTGGCCAATAACCTGCCCATCGTACCGGTTCGGGATCCCAGTCTGATCAGTACGAGCAATCCGGGTGGCTATGGTTTCGGTTCGATCAACACCCGTACCTTCTCCCGAAATCAGGTGGCAGTGGCCGAGCTTACCCGCAATCATACTACGTTTTTCAAAGTACTGGGAAATGCCTATGTGGACGTTAAACTCTTCGACTGGCTGCAATACCGTTTCAATGCCGGTCTGGAAACCAGCTTCGATAACGCGGGTGGCGTTCGCCGCGAAGGCCTCTGGTACTGGAATCAGTCACCGGAATTCAGTAGCACGGGCGAAAACCGTTCGCAATTCCTGAGTACGCTTTTTGAGCATACGCTGAACTTCAACCGGACGTTTGGCAAGCACAGCATCAACGGCGTCGTCGGGCTGGTGAATCAGACTATTCGGAATAACAACGCGTTTGCCAGTCGTCAGCAACTCACCGTCGCCAACGGTCAGTACTTCACGACGATCAGTTCGGCCACGGGTGGCATGACGGCTTCGGGCGGCAACAACCAGACGCTTATCGGCTCGTACCTGGGTCGCTTGAATTATACCTTCGATGATCGATACCTGGTTACGCTGACCTTCCGGTCGGATAAAGATTCCCGCTTCTCCCCCAATTACCGCCGGGGTAACTTCCCCTCCGTGGCCCTGGGCTGGCGGTTGAGCGAAGAAGAGTTTTTCAAAGTTAGCTGGATCAACGATCTGAAAATTCGCGGTTCGTATGGGGTACTGGGTCAGGCCAATTTGGGCAATTATCAGTATACCGGTTTCATTACGCAGGGTCCACGGGCCGTATTTGGTTCTGATCAAACGGCTTTTCAGGGTGCTACGCAGGCCCGGATTGTCAACCAGAATCTACGCTGGGAACAAAAAACGACGACCAACTTCGGCGTGGATCTGAGTATGTTCAACAATCGCCTCGGCGTTACACTGGACGCCTTCCGTTCCGTCGCCCGCGATGTACTGGTACAGTCGCCCATTCCGGCCTACACCGGTAATCTCGGCGGCAATCCGCTTACCAACATCGGTTCCATTCAGAACCAGGGCGTGGAGCTGGACCTGACGTACCGCAACAACGATAAGGATTTCAAGTGGTCGATTTCGGGTAACCTTTCCGTCATCCGCAACAAAGTCCTGGAATTGGGTAACCTGGGCATAGACCCTGAAACCGGACAATCTCGTAATTACATTGCCACGACCCTCACCCGTTCGCAGGTGGGCCGTTCGATTGGTGAGTGGTTCCTGCTCAAGACGGATGGTATCTTCCAGAATCAGGGTGAAATCGATGCTCACCGGGCTCAGGCGGCTTACGCCAGACCGGGCGATATTCGTTACGTGAATGCCGTAGACAATGGTACGAACGACGACATCAACTCCCTGGATCGCCTATTCGTGGGTTCGCCCTGGCCGAAACTGCAAGCCGGTCTGCAATTCAATAGCTCTTATAAGAATTTCTCGCTGGCCGTACAATTCTATGGTTCATTCGGTCAGAAAGTCTACAATGACGTACGCCGCGATCTGGATGCTCTGGGGTACTCCAACTACCGCCGGGGTATTCAGCCCTGGACGGCCGAGAATCCCAATACGGATTTTCCCCGGATTGGCGTTTCGTACGGAACGGGGATCGCCGGTGATCCGGCAGTGGATCGGGGTATCGTTTCCAACGCCCGTAACGACAGCGATCGCTGGCTGGAAAGTGGTTCGTACCTGCGAATCCGGAACGTGGAATTCGGGTATTCCATTCCCAAACCGTTCCTGACCCGCTTTGGTCTGAGCGATGCCCGCGTCTACGTAAGCGGTCAGAACCTGTACACGTTTACCGGCTACACGGGTCTCGATCCGGACATTGTAGGGGGCAACGTGATTCTGGAACCGGGTTTGGATGCGGGTAACTATCCGTCTTCCCGTATGGTCTCTTTTGGCTTAAATCTCAACTTCTAAACCGCTGATTTCCTGACTATTCAGGAAATCGTCGTACTGACTTTGCTACGTATGAAAAAGATAAAATTTATTCTCTACGGCTTGCTGCCCCTACTGATGGGGTGCAACCGGGATTTTGATGCACCCAACCCCAACTCGCTTACCGTCGAGCAATTCTGGCAGTCGCAAAACGATGCTGTTCGGGGCGTCAATGCCGTATACAGTGGCCTGCACCGTACGCCGCTGTACGGTCGCTGGATGTTTTACCATACCAGCCTTCGTTCGGACGAAGGGTTCGGCTCGGGGGGTGATATTGGTTTGAATAACCTGATGAGCTTTGTACAAACCGATTACAATCAGAACCTGACGGCAGGTACCTGGGCGGATAGTTACGTGGTCATCTGGCGGGCAAATCAGGTACTCGAAAACGTTCCCGGCATCACCATGGATGAGACCGTGAAGCGTCGCCTGCTGGCGGAGGCCAAGGTACTACGGGCCCTGATGTATTTCAATCTGGTGAGTCTGTTCAATCGGCCACCGCTGATTCTTCGTTCGGTGCTTACCTCGGATACGCCCAGCAACGCGACTCCCGAACAAATCTGGGCCCAGATTCAAACCGACCTTACCGAAGCCGCTCCCGACCTACCCCTGCGGTACTCGGGCGACGATCTGGGTCGCGTAACCCGGGGTTCAGCGTATGGTTTGCTGGGCAAAGCTTTGATGCAGCAACGTAAATTCCAGGAAGCCCAAACCGCTCTGGCCTGGTTCATCACGGGCGAAGGACGCGACGTGTACCGGCTCATGCCGAATTACCGCGACAACTTCATCATCACCCAGGAAAACAATACCGAATCGGTATTCGAAATTCAGTTTGCCCAGAATAACAACGAGACCACCGACGACGATACGCAGGAAGGTGCCGTGATTAACGTCGGAGCGTCGCTGCCGCAGTTTCTGGCTCCCCGGGGCGTGGGCTTCTCGGACGGTGCTGCCCGCCGCTGGATGATCGGGGAAATGCAGAAGGAACGTACCACGACGGGTGCCCGTGATCCCCGCGTGGAGGCTTCGTTTTTGTACGACTCGACGGATGTACGCGGTCCCAGTCAAACGCTCATTTACGGTCAAACCTTTGCCAGCCGCTACGGTACGGGTCCGGATCGGAATTCGGTCTGGTTCCGTAAGCCACTCAACGATCACTGGAAAAATGAAGAAGGCTTCCGCTCGCCCAACAACTACCGTCTGATTCGCTACGCTGACATTCTGCTGCTCTACGCAGAATGCCTGAATGAGCTGGGTCGCACGACGGAAGCCTATACGTATGTCGATCAGATACGCCAGCGGGTAGGACTAGCTCGCTTAACGACGGCCCAGCCGGGTCTGTCCCAGGCCCAGTTCCGGACTCAGATCAAACACGAGCGGGTTACTGAACTTTCGGGTGAGGGCCAACGCTGGTTCGACCTGCAACGCTGGGGCGAATTGACGGAAGCCAATCTCCCCGCCCTGCGGGCACGCGATCCGGAGTTTGGTTCGTTTACACTTGATAAGTCGGCATACTATCCCATTCCACAATCGGACCTTGATCTGAATCCCAGTCTGTCGCAAAATCAGGGTTATTAAGGCAACGGGTGGTTCCGGAACAGTGTTGCCGGAACCACCCCTTTTACAGATCGTTGTATGAATCTTCGCTATTTAGTATTGGTACTCTGGATTGGGTTTTCCTGCGGGAAAGACAACTCCACGCCCGTTACGCCACCGCCCGCCCCCTCGGAGGCTACCTTCCGAAATCCGATTCAAAACGGAGCCGATCCGTTTGTCTACCGCAAAGATGGGCAGTACTACTACATGCAAACCGTAGGGAATCGCGTGGATTTGTGGCGTACGGAAAAATGAGCGAGCTGAATTCCGCCCGCCGCACGACCATCTTTACACCACCCGCGACGGGAGCCAATTCGCGGAATCTCTGGGCCCCTGAAATCTATTTTCTGAACGGCAAATGGTACGTCTATTACACCGCCGGATCGGATACGGAGGAGTACTCCCAGCGTACCTGGGTATTGGAAAACGCCAGTGCCGATCCGACCCAGGGTACCTGGACCCAGAAAGGGCGGCTGTTCAATGCCGAAAACGATAATTACGCCTTGGATGGAAATATTCTCGAACACAACGGCAGTCTGTACTTCCTCTGGAGCGGCTGGCCGAAAGGGATCAATAAAGTCGAACGTCAGGAGATTTACATTTCCAAAATGGAAAATCCCTGGACGCTGACGGGAAAAACGACACTGCTCACCACACCCGAACTCAACTGGGAACGTAACGGCTTTGGCGTGAATGAAGGGCCTCAGGTACTGAAAAATCCGCAGGGCCGTGTTTTCATGATTTACTCGGCCAGTTACTGCGGCACGGATGATTACGCTTTGGGTATGCTTAGTTTGCGGGAAGGCGGCGATCCGCTCAACGCCGCCGACTGGACCAAAACGCAACAGCCCGTGTTCACAAAGTCTCCCTCAGCCAATGCCTTCGGACCGGGCCATAACTGCTTTTTCCAGTCGCCCAATGGCTCGGAAAACTGGCTTTTGTACCATGCCAACACCAATACCGGCGAAGGTTGCGGCGAAAGACGTAACATTCGGATGCAACCTTTTACCTTTACCAGCTCGGGCCTGCCGCAGTTTGGCGAACCCGTCGCTACGGGTCGCTCAATTGCCGTTCCGGCGGGCGAATGATTTTACTTTTACACTATGAAATCGATTTTTCTAACCTCTCTCCTAGCTCTTGCAACGGCTACGTACGCTCAGCAACAAGCCGTTCTTCCCGGCGATCACGCCGATCCTTCGGTTACTAAAATTGGGGATACGTACTGGGCTTCGGCTACCTCGTCCAACTGGGCACCGGAGTATCCGTTGCTAAAATCCAAAGATCTGGTTCACTGGCAAACCGTCGGGTATATCTTTCCAAAGCTGCCCGACTGGGCCGATTATTACTTCTGGGCACCGGAAATCTCCTACGAAAAAGGCAAAGTATACGCCTATTACACGGCTCACAAAAAAGGCGGAAATCTTTGCGTCGCTGTCGCCAGTGCCGATAAGCCCGAAGGCCCCTGGAAAGATCACGGCCCGCTGATGTGCGAGTCTGATGGTTCGATTGATGCCTTTCCGATGCGGGACGAAAACGGCAAACTGCACCTGATCTGGAAAGAAGACGGCAACAGCATTCGGCAGCCGACGCCCATCTGGATTCAGGAAATGAACGAAGAACGGACGGCTTTGCTGGGTGAGAAAAAAGAACTTTTCCGGAACGATCAGCCCTGGGAGGCCAATCTGGTTGAAGGCGTTTCGATGATGCGGCACGGTGGGTATTTCTACGCTTTCTACGCGGCGGCCGGTTGTTGCGGCGAAGGCTGTACGTACGTGTCGGGCGTGGCTCGGGCTAAAAATCTGCTCGGTCCCTGGGAGAAATTTTCGGGCAATCCAATTCTGACGTCGGACGAAACCTGGAAATGCCCCGGCCACGGTACGCCCATCGAAAAAGATGGAAAATACTACTTCCTCTACCACGCGTATAGCACGAAGAGTACCGCTTACTCCGGTCGCCAGGGCCTGCTTCGGGAATTTGAATTTACGCCCGACGGCTGGATTGCCTTCAAGGCTCCCGTAGCGACGGTCAATCAGGTTCCAGCGGTCGTGAAAGATGATTTTTCGAAGGCTTCAAATCTGTGGAACTGGTCGGTTTTCCACTGGCCGGAGTATCAGACTAAAGGCGGTAAACTTCATTTGAAAGCCATTCCTGAACAGGCGGGCGTGTATCTGGCCCGTAAAACCTATACGGGTAACTACATGGCTCAGGTACAGGTAGAGGTCCCTAAAACCACGGACTTAAAAAGCGGTTTGAGTTTGATTGGGGATGATGACAATGCTCTCGGCCTTTCGGTTCAAAAGGGTGAACTGCTCGTCTGGAAGCGGGAAAAAGGAAAGGACAAAGTCCTGCAAACGCTCCCGCTGTCGAACGCGAAAACGGTAGTCTTACAGGCTCAGGTGAAAGATGGTAAAAACGTTACCTTCAAATACCTCATCAACGGAAAAAACACGCAGGTATTCGATTCCGTGGATGGAACGTTTTTGCCACCCTGGGATCGGGCCGTTCGGGTTGGCGTAATTGCCAAGGGGGAAGGTACGGGGGTGTTTGATAACTTCCTCTTGCGGTCAGAGAAGGAGTAGGTTTTCGTTTTTTAAACAGATAAAGGCTCGCTGGTATGGTGAGCCTTTGTTGTTTCCTTAACTTTTACCCCTACCGTTGTTGGTGTTTAGCGTAGCGTCACCAACA
>NZ_NMPS01000250.1:0-13517 GCF_002261125.1 Siphonobacter sp. BAB-5385
ACTATCAACTATCAACTATCAACTATCAACTATTCACCTTATTGCCGCAACTCCCGAATCTCCCGAGCCACCTTTTCCGCCCAGCGAGCCTGTTCAGGTTGAATGATACTATGCCGCGTTTCGGCGTCATACTGCTCCTGATAGCGATTCATTTCCCGGAATGATTCCAGAAAAATGTATTGAATGCGACTATCGTAATCTTCCAGCGGCAGTTCTTCGGCCAGTAGAGCTTTTTTGAAACGCTCCGTAATCAAATGCGTGATGTCGAAGTGCAGCTGTTCGTGGGCAAGGGCGTAGGCGTTTGTGGCCGGTTCCGAAGTCCAGGAAGAATTTTGTAACATGAAGGCCTTGACCGTCATGTCAATATATACGGTTCCTTTATCTACGTGCGTCATGGCCTCATATCCGAAGCTGGTATAAATCATAGCTCCCGTACGTGGGTTTACCCGTCTGATAGGGCCGCGAAAATCATTCCAGGTCAGTTTACGGGCCGGATCATAAAAAACG
Source organism: Siphonobacter sp. BAB-5385 (assembly GCF_002261125.1). Lineage (NCBI taxonomy): Bacteria > Pseudomonadati > Bacteroidota > Cytophagia > Cytophagales > Cytophagaceae > Siphonobacter > Siphonobacter sp. BAB-5385. Next base: position 508 of record NZ_NMPS01000250.1, read on the forward strand.
GTATCGGCTAAACGCCCCTTGGGTACGTATTCCCTGAAGCGAATCTGAACCCGGCGGGCCAGCTTTTCAGTACTCTGCTCATGGGTCTTTACCCAGTTGCCAAACTCCTGAAAGCAGCGTCCGAGGGTTTGCCGAAGCTGAATTTCATAATTACCCTCCATGCCGGGTGAACGACTGTAATCCGCTCCAGCCTGGCATTCAGTCAGTGTAATGTAGCGATCCTCGACTTCCCGCTCAAAGACCAACTGTACCCGAAAGGTCCCTCGGATGAGCCGACTGGAAGGTTTTTCGTCAAACCATAATTGCCTGATTCGCACGCGTACGGGATAATCCCGCTCATTCCGGGGCGGCTGTCGGAGCAATTGACGCAACGTAGCCGGAACGCTCGCCGCAAATTGCAAGCGGGTCGTCTGACCCGAGGGAAGCACTACGGTACCCAGGCCTGTTTGATTGGGGCGTTCGTCAACAATGTCCTGTAACGTATACAAATTGGGTAATTGCGGAATCGATTCCGAACGAAGTCCCAACGTTTTTTGGGCCCATACCATCGGCGTACCTAAGAAGCAGATCCAAACGAGCAGGTATCCGCGTAAAAAGCGTCTATGTATCAAGTTCATGGGTTTCTATGCTCTTTTTAACGCAAAAAAGAATAGAAAAGTGCGGGGAAATTTCTTCACTTTATCCTTGACTTTATGGGCAGACCTCACTAGGTTCACTCTTGCTAACGGGCCTTTTATCCTAGATTAAGGAACGGATAGAATGGTTTTTTACGGTAGCTACTATGGTTAAACCTAAAAATGAGTGTGCGTATGAAACTGCAAGTGCAAACAGTCCATTTCGATGCGGATAGCAAACTGCTCGACTTTGTGCAAGCCAAATTCAATAAACTCGATCAGTTTTATGATCGGATTACGAGTGCGGATGTATACCTGATGCTGGATAAAGGCGAGTCGAGCAAGGTTCAAAATAAAATTGTGGAAATTAAGGTCTATGTACCTGGTGACTCGATTTTTGTGCGGGAAACTGGTACCACCTTTGAAGAAGCGACGGACCGCGTATTGGATATTGCGAAAACGCAGGTCAAGAAATATAAGGAAAAAGTAAAGGCTAAAAATGCTCCGAAAGCCGCTGAACTCATTACCGAAGAGGAAGACAGCGACATATTGTAAACCTTCTCGTTCGTATAAAAAAGAGGTCGTTCTTACCAGGAGCGACCTCTTTTACATTAGATGGTATTGATTTTCCTGAAGGCATTCCCTTACTTGAAGGCAAATCCTCTACCTATGAACAAACGCACCTTCCTGAAACTCTCTTCCGTTGTTGTAACGGGTAGCCTTTTACCTCCCATGAGCAGCTGTAAAGAAAGCAAAAACACCCGCAATGCCGCTAAAGAGTTGTTGAGCACGAAAGAGTTTAACTGGGCTCGTAATTTCGAGTATAGTACTCAAGATTTTCAATACCCGAAATCAACTGAACAACTCAAAGAGCTGGTCAGGGAAATGAAGCATCTGAGAGCCTTAGGAACGCGGCATTCGTTCAACCGTATTGCGGACAGTACGGAGCATATCGTTTCTCTCAGAGAGCTGGATAAAGTGATTTCGCTCGATAAAGAAGCTCGTACAGTAACCGTAGAGGCGGGAATACGGTACGGCGAACTGGCTGAATACCTCCACAAAGAAGGGTACGCTTTGCACAATTTGGCATCCTTGCCGCACATTTCCGTAGCCGGAGCCTGTGCGACGGCTACGCACGGATCGGGTGTGAAAAATGGGAATCTTTCCACGGAAGTAGTTGCTCTGGAATTGCTAACTGCCACGGGAGAAACTGTGCAGTTATCGGCTGAAAAAGATAAAGAGACGTTTTACGGAGCCGTTGTAGGGCTGGGAGCCTTGGGCGTGGTAACGAAACTGACCCTACAGGTACAACCTACGTTTTTGGTTCGACAGGATGTCTACCGAAATATGCCACTCGCTCAGTTGAAAGAGCATTTTGAAGAGGTCATGTCCGCCGGATATAGTGTGAGTTTATTCACCAACTGGGCGAACCAGACTATCAATCAGGTCTGGATCAAACGACGGGTCGAAAAGGGAATGATGATGAAAATCCCAGATACGCTATTTGGAGCTACCCTGGCTACAAAAAAACTGCATCCCATCGAAGCCATTTCCGCTGAACACTGTACCGAGCAGCAGGGCGTACCGGGTCCCTGGCACGAGCGACTGCCGCACTTCAAAATGAACTTTACGCCCAGCAGCGGCGAAGAGCTGCAGTCGGAGTTTTTTGTTCCCCGGGAAAAAGGAATCCAGGCTATTCAGGCAATGTTCCAGCTAGCGGATCTCATTACGCCACACCTGCTGATTTCAGAAGTACGCACTATCGCTGCCGATTCGTTCTGGATGAGTCCCTGTTATGAGCAGGATAGCGTTGCCCTGCACTTTACTTGGAAACAGGACTGGCCCGCCGTCAGTAAAGTGCTACCCATTATTGAAGAAAAATTGGCTCCCTTCCAGGCTCGTCCGCACTGGGCCAAGCTGTTTACGATGTCACCCATGCGGTTACAGTCGCTTTACAAGAAACTGCCTGATTTCAAGAACCTGATCAAGCAGTATGATCCGCAGGGGAAGTTTCAGAATGAATTTCTGGAGAAAAATTTATACGGTGTTTAAAGGGAAAGTCGGGTCATGTTAACCAGGTCTGTACATCCTTTGATGCATTAGCTTTTCCCGAAAGTACTAGAGCTTTCGGGAAAATTTTAGAGGCCATAATCCGATTGAAAAACTATAAACTAGTAGTTGATCCTTCCAAAGCGAGAATAACCTTTCAGATACTGCATATATTAAAAAATTTTACAAATTAACTTCGGACCAAGGACAGATTCACCAAATTATGCGTAACATTCGGCAATGAAACGCATGGTACGTACCCCTCTATTACTCGCCGGTGCCTGTTTCGCACTGGTTTCGCTGACGGCTAGCATTGATCCCAAGCCCCTTTATAAAAATCCCGCCCTGCCTACGCATCGCCGGGTGCAGGACTTACTCCAACGTATGACGCCCGAAGAAAAAGTCGGGCAACTGGCCACGCCACTCGGCTGGTTCATGTACGAAAAGAAAGGCAACGAAGTACAGGTAAGCGAGCAGTTCAAAAAAGCCGTTGCTGAACAGCATATTGGTTTGCTCTGGGCCACCTTACGGGCCGATCCCTGGACGCAGAAAACCCTGACGACGGGCCTCAATCCCCGGCAGGCCGCCGAGGCTACCAATGCCTTGCAGAAATACGTCATTGAACATACGCGACTGGGCATTCCGCTTTTACTCTCGGAAGAATGTCCCCACGGCCATATGGCGATTGGAACGACGGTATTTCCGACGGCCCTCGGGCAGGGTAGTACCTGGAATCCGGCCCTGATTCAGCAAATGGCCTCGGCTATTGCTCAGGAAGCCCGTTTGCAGGGGGCTCACGTGGGGTACGGTCCGGTGCTGGACTTGGCCCGCGAACCCCGCTGGTCCCGCGTGGAGGAAACCTACGGTGAAGATCCCGTACTGAATGGCCAAATGGGTCGGGCGATGGTCAAAGGTTTTCAGGGAACCAATCTGAAAAGCGGAGCTAACATCATTTCCACGCTGAAACACTTTGCGGCCTACGGCGTACCCGAGGGTGGACATAACGGCGGTAGTGTTGCTCCGGGCGTTCGGGAATTACATCAGGTCTATCTGCCGCCCTTCCGCGACGCAGTACAGGCCGGTGCTCTCTCGATCATGACGGCCTATAACTCCATTGACGGCATTCCCTGTACGGCGAATCCGGTTTTACTCAAAACCATTTTACGGCAGCAGTGGGGTTTTAAAGGGTTTTCCGTATCCGATCTGAACAGTATTCAGGGATTGTTAGCCAATCACCATATTGCAGCGAACCGGGTAGAAGCGGCGGCTCTGGCGATCAACGCGGGTCTGGATGCCGATTTGAGCGGTACGGGCTTCGACAAATCGCTGTTACAGGCCCTGAAGGAAGGAAAAGTAAGCAAAGCCGTATTGGATACTGCGGTGAGCCACGTGCTGCGACTGAAATTCGAGATGGGATTATTCGAAAATCCCTACGTTCATCCGGAGAAAACGTCGGGTGTGCGTAGTACCGAACACATTCACTTGGCCCGTCAAGTGGCTCAGCAGGCAATCGTTTTGCTGAAAAATGAGAATCAGCTTTTACCGCTGAAAAAGTCTTTAAAGAGCATTGCAGTCATTGGGCCGAATGCCGACAACGTTTACAATCAGCTCGGCGATTATACGGCTCCGCAAGCTGATGGAGCAGTAGTTACAGTACTCAAAGGTCTTCAAAATAAACTCGGTTCTAGCACGCAGATTCGATACGCCAAAGGATGTAGCATCCGCGATACGTCTTCAACCCAGATTGTCGAGGCTGTCGAAGCGGCTCGTCAGTCGGAAGTAGCCGTTGTCGTCATCGGCGGATCGAGTGCCCGTGATTTCAAAACGGAATACCAGAATACGGGAGCCGCTCACGTAAAGGCTTCCGAAGTATCGATCAGCGACATGGAAAGTGGTGAGGGGTACGACCGGGCCAGTCTGGATTTGATGGGCCGTCAGTTGCAATTGCTGGAAGCCGTATTAAAAACGGGCAAACCCGTTGTCGTCGTATTGATCAAAGGTCGTCCGCTGAATCTGAATTACGTATCGGCTCACGTGCCCGCCGTACTCGACGCCTGGTATCCCGGTCAGGAGGGGGGCAACGCCATTGCCGACGTACTCTTCGGCGATTACAATCCGGCGGGTCGTCTGCCCATTTCCGTGCCTAAATCGGTGGGTCAACTGCCCGTGTATTACAACTACAAAACACCCGTCAAACACGATTACGTGGAAAGCGACGCCAAACCCCTGTATCCTTTTGGCTACGGCCTCAGTTACGCCTCATTCGACTATAGCGGTCTGACGATTGCAGTAGCCCCCGTTTCGAAAGACGTAACGGTGAAGGTTTCGTTTCGGGTGAAAAACACCAGCAATCGTGATGGTGATGAGGTCGCTCAGTTGTACGTGACCGATCAGGTGGCGTCAGTCGTAGGCCCGGTCAAGCAGCTGAAAAAATTCGAGCGGATTCATCTGAAAGCGGGTGAAGAAAAAACGCTAACATTCGAGCTGCACGCCAAAGACCTGATGTTACTCAATCAGCAGATGCAATGGGTCGCCGAAAAAGGAAAATTCACGGCACAGGTAGGAGCATCTTCGGAGGATATTCGATTGAAAGACGAATTTCAGTTAACGCAGGATATTCCCGTAAAACCGTAATTATCGCCCGAAAACAAAAGATCCCGAAAGTCGTACCGCTTTCGGGATCTTTTGTTTTTGGGCTAGCTTACTGAATGGGCTGATCGTCTTCCAGTAATTTATCCTTGTACTTCTGATAAAGAAAAGACGTAAACAGTAATAAAACCCCGACGCTCAGGAAAATGATGATTTTCCCGCCCGTGGGTACGCGGCTAAGGTCAAAAATGAGCAGTTTTCCGAGAACGATACCAAAGAGAGCGATGCTGGACAATCGGTATCGTTTTACTTTTTGAGTGAAGCCCAGCACAATCAGTACCAGCGAATAGACACCCCAAAGAACGCTAAATCCGGCCTGAGTAGCCTGCAGACGTTGTTCTTCAGCGTGCAGGGGATCAAGCAGAATCAGATGCGTCATCAATTCCTGACTCAGAATCCATAAAGGAATGACATGGATAACGTACAGAAAACCGTTGCGGATCTTTTTCCAGCCGGGCGTATGCTCGGGAATCATTCGGTACAGGCCCCAGGTCCACACGGCCAGGGAAGCGTACAGCAGAAAACGCAGGAACAGTGGTGTAGCGGGGACTTTGAGGTACTGATTAACCAGCTCCAAAATGGGTTGCTCAGCAACGATGTACAGAAACAGTAATCCCGAAAGTCCCAGACTAAAGGCTTTCCAGATCCCAAGCGAACGTCGGGACAAACCCCAGTGAACCAGCCCCAGATACAGAGCCGAGTAACTCATAAACACTACTTTCTCAATGAGCGGAGCGTAGCGATTCACCTGGATATTGAAATACCGTTCCCATTCAACCCAGCCAATAAAGTAGGCTGTTCCCAGCAGCAGAATCAGCAAACTATTGGGGAAAAGACCCGTCCGGTCGTTGCGATACGATTGAAAAAGCATAAAGACCAAGGCTGCCAGGTACAGAAAATTAGTCAGGAAGGTCCGGTTGAAATAGGGCAGATAGTCGGGGGATTGGATCACAGGATCGTACCAGTAGACAAAGACTGAACCCGCCGCCAGATAAATCAGGGCGATTCCGAACACCCGCAGTAACCGCGAAGACCGATTGACACCCAGGTAATACAAAGCCGCTGCTCCCGCTGCCCAAAGGATCGTAATCCAGTCGCCTTCCAATTGAATCGGTACGGCAACGATCAGAAACACCAGCATTAAGGCCAGCGAGGTGCGGGAGAGTACGGCAAAATTTCGCTGATGCATATACCACGCAATTCCCCCGTGTACCAGGCTGTTGGCTAAGGTAAATGCCGTGATGGTCAGCGTAGGGTAGTGGTGCTCATTAAGGATAAAGTACGTCGGGAAAAAGTAGAAGATAGAATTCAGAATCATCAGCAGAATAGTACGGTTGTTGACGTACTCTTTCTGGAATAAGGGGTAAATCAGCTGATTAGCGTAGAGTTGTAAAAAGAAAACAGCCCCGAATACCAGACTGATCCAGACGTAACCGGGCCGGTCGAATCCGTTGATGATGAAAGCGATAAAGATGAGCCAGGTGAAGCTGAACGCCGCCGTGTTCATCAACTGCCAGTTGCGTTGGTAGGCCAGAGCCAGTACGCCGGTGTTCAGAATCGTCATGTACACAAACAGGCCCCAGGCAGCTCCGTTCCCGCCGACGAGGAAGGGCACCGCATACGCTCCCACGAGTCCGAAAAGTCCAATCCACTGAACTTCGTACTGCGTGGCCTGCCAGACGGTAAAGAGCGTGATTGCCACCATCAGTCCAAAAGCGACGGGCGGCGGCAGGAAATGGTAAAAGTAAAATGCCGCGTAGGTGGTCAGGTACGCCGTAGCAACGCCGCCACTCAGGAGTACGGCACTGTAGGTCAGATACTTGGGTTTCAGCCAGAGGGCCAGTCCCGTTAAACCCGCTCCCAGTCCCCAACCCAGCAGCAAACGGCCCCAGGGACCAATCAGATCATTGTCGAAGGCGTATTTTACGAAAATGGCCATGCCAATTACCAGAGCCGCAATCCCTATTTTACTCAGGAGATTGCCACCGATGTACTCTTCCGTGGGCGTTTGCGAACGCGTAACGGAGCGGGGAGCCGCTACCGGTGGTGGAGGTACGGAGATCGGACGCGGGGGTACGGTAACGGGAGGTACGGGGGGCGTTGAGGGTACAGAGGCGGTTTCTTCGCCGCGTCGAAGCAGGAGCAGTTCCCGCTCGATCTGACTGAGGTGTTGCTGATAGATCGTTAGCTGGCTGGAAAGTCGTTGTACTTCGGCTTCCAGAGCGTCGATTCTGGTTTTTTCATTCATGATTGAAGGGTACGTAAGGTGGGTTGGATATACGTACGGTAAGCGTCATCCATAGGTTTAAAAACTAAGAACTTATTGAATGACAAAATTCATCCGATCCAGACCCGTATTTTTGGTAATGCGATCATACGCATAAATCTGTACTTCATACATGCCCTTTTCCTTAATGGGCAGGCTGCCCTCAAAAATATTATCGATCCCGGCAAAATTCAAAGGCACTTCGCCTCGAGCTACGCCGTCTTTTTTCACAAACGCTTTTACCTCAATCTGCTCGGAATTCCAGACCCCGCCTTTCGTAATGACGCAACCGCACATCATCACCAGATTGATTTTCAGTTTAACCTGACTATCCTTTAGCGAACTTAGGCTCAAAACCTGATGCGTTTGGGGTTCGAGAATATCGAGCATAAAACCGGGGATTTCCAGGATGATTCCCTCGCCATCCATGGCTTTGCCGGGAATAAGCCACAATTGAGTACTGGCCTTGACCGCAGCACTTTTCCGGTTGACGGGAGCGGTCGCTTCAACGGTTACAAACGTGGGGGCGTCGAGTTTGAGATTTGCTTCGAAGCGGGCGGTCTGGTCATCCGTCAGGCGGTCGTACCGTTGGTGGGGCGTTTTTAGCAGGAGATCGGTATTGCCGGAGTTACCCGTTGTCAAGCCCTGGGCCAGAATTTCACCCGTCAGATCATGGTGAATAACGACGTAAGCCCCGCCAATGCCCGTACCAATAAATTTGGCGTCTTTGGCCCGGGCCCGGACTATCACTTTAGTGGATTGAGCAAATCCGTAACAGGCCACCAGGCAGAGCAGAAAGGTACTAAACAAGTGTTTCATACAGGTTTTAACTGAGGAAGAAAAAAGTTTTGGAAAGGAAGAGTAACCGAAATAACAAGTATACTGTATTCCAGTAAGATTGTAGACTATTACTGCCGATTTCTTCCCAACAAAAAAGACCTGAACCGTTTCCGGCTCAGGTCTTTTTTATCTTCAATCTGAAATTACAAACCGAATTCAGCTTTTACTTTCTCTACGTAGTCGAGTTTCTCCCAGGTAAAGAGCTCTACTTCGAGTTCTTTCGTAGCTCCGTCGGGTGATTTGAACGTCTTCGTCACCACTTTCGATTCCCGTCCCATGTGGCCGTAGGCCGCTGTTTCGGAATAGATGGGGTTACGCAGTTTCAGACGCTGCTCGATGAAGTACGGACGCATATCGAAAATCTTCTCTACTTTCAGAGCGATGTCACCGTCGGATAGGCCCACTTTCGAGGTTCCGTACGTGTTCACGTAGATACCGCAGGGCTCGGCTACACCAATGGCATAGGATACCTGAACGAGTACTTCGTCCGCTACACCCGCCGCAACCAGGTTTTTGGCAATGTGACGCGTCGCGTAAGCTGCCGAACGGTCTACTTTCGAGGGATCTTTACCCGAGAAAGCTCCACCGCCGTGGGCACCTTTACCACCGTAGGTATCGACGATGATCTTACGGCCCGTCAGACCCGTATCCCCGTGGGGACCACCGATCACGAATTTGCCCGTCGGGTTGATGTGGTACGTAATTTCGCCCTCGAATAAACCACGTAATTCAGGTTTCAGACTGGCTTTTACGCGGGGGATAACAATCGCTACGATGTCTTCGCGAATTTTGGCAAGCATGGTTTCATCGTCCGCGAAATCGTCGTGCTGGGTAGAAACGACAATGGTATCGATCCGCTGGGGAACGTTATCATCGCTGTACTCAATCGTCACCTGCGATTTGGCATCGGGACGAAGGTAGGGCATCAGCGAAAGTTCGTTGTTCCGGATGTCGCTCATCGTCTTGAGAATCTTGTGAGCTAAGTCCAGAGCTAAGGGCATATAGTTGTCCGTTTCGCGGGTCGCGTAACCAAACATCATTCCCTGATCACCGGCACCCTGTTCTTCGGGGCTGGAACGATCCACACCCTGATTGATATCCGCCGACTGTTCGTGAATGGCCGAAAGAACACCGCAGGAATGAGCTTCGAACATGTATTCCGACTTCGTGTACCCAATCTTGCGAATCACGTCACGAGCAATGCTCTGTACATCGAGGTACGTCGAAGACTTCACTTCACCCGCCAGAATAACCTGGCCCGTCGTTACCAGCGTTTCACAAGCTACTTTGGATTGGGGGTCGAAGGCTAAAAAATGATCAATGAGGGCATCTGAAATTTGGTCTGCCACTTTATCGGGGTGTCCTTCAGATACAGACTCAGAAGTGAACAAATAAGGCATGTTCTGTAAATTAGAATGATTTTGGGAGTTACGAATCCATGTAAACTTTTCGTAGTCCTCGGCCAAAGGAAGGAATTGAACGTTTTTGACTGTTGCTGAAATAGCTGATTACCAGCAACAAAGTCCGTATCGTCAAACCACCGTAGCGTTCTGGACTCGGTTGGTGCCCTAACTGGAGCCTCTGGATACTTTTGCAAAATTGTACATTCAGCGGAAATTCACCAAATATGTAGGCTTACCGTTTGAACATTTCCGAGATATTTCTCTTAAAAACGTCAAAAGCAGCCACCGTAAAGGGAATAACGGGTACTGAATACAGAACGCCCAGGTCTTCCCGAAGCGACGTTTCCTCATCCAGAAAGCGAAAAATCAGGTGAGCAGGGTTCTTGCGGAACAAATCGGTAAAAACCGTTGCCGCAGAATACCGATTTTTCAGAAATACATTTAGAAGTACCTGATCATAAAAACGGTACTGAGCCGAGATGGGTCGGTTGGTGACCGGAGACTGGGAGAAGTTCTTTTCCAGTTGACGTACTAAGCCCTGTAGTCGCTTTTGCGTACGCGTAAACGTGTAACCCGTACTGGCCCGGGTGTATCCCCCGGCGGTCCCAATCCGGATGACGTGCGGCGAAGGTTGTTCGGGCATCGGCTCGTCACTCATCGGAATGATACCCGTTTCTTCTTCGGTAATCTCGTAGGTTTCCAGACTAAAAAAATCCTTCAGATAGGCTCGTAAAGCCTCGTCGTATTCGTCTGGCGTCAATAGGGTGGGCGTGAAGAGCGTGAACTCAACGAGAGCTTCTGTTGCCGAGAAAGGCATGACGTATACAAACCGACACTCGTTTTTCTGTTCGATCCGGAAGTCCATCATGATCGGCGTTTCGGGATCGAATACCGGTTTTTCGGTACGAACCACCCAGCCCTTGAAATGCTGTAGGAGTTCCTGCCAGCGAGGGGCTGGGAGCGAAGCGGGCTCTGCCGTCAGCATTCGAATGGCCTGCATGGGAACGGTACTGTCGAAGCACCACTGAGCCCGATACTCGCCTTTCGAGGTTTGAACCAAAGCTGAACCCGCGGACGTTTCCACCGAATGTAAATCCGCGAACAGGTACTGGATATTGGGGTTACGGGAAAGATCAGCCCGGATCGAAGCGTAAAAATCTTTTCCGCGAAGGAGCTTATACTGGTGCTGGCCAAGGTCTAATTGGTGGGAAAACCCCTCCGTTCCGTGAAACCAGAGCTTATTCCAGTGTCGATACAGAATGGATTCAAACGCTCCTTCGCCCGCCTGCCAGAAGGCCCAGGTGCGGTCGTTACGGGTTTTGGGTTCCCGGTCAATAATCAGGATCTGCTTATGACGTAAGGTGCTGTGATTGAGGTAATAGGCCAGGCTCAGCCCGGCCATCCCTCCGCCCGTAATGATGATGTCGTACTTCAAGGCAAATCAGGGGAAATTGTGAGGATACAACCCAAAATCAAGGGTACTTGTTTGTCCGAAATACATTTACTCTATACGAAAGTCCTGAAATACAAACAGCCTCGCTTTTAACAAGCGAGGCTGTTTCATGTACTACATACGTGATTAATTCATCCGTTACACGTGCACGTGACGTTCGGCGTGGTAGCTGGAACGAACCAGTGGTCCCGCTTCTACGTACTTGATACCGCGTTTTTCGCCTTCTTCCTTGTACATCGCGAAGGTATCGGGGTGAATCCATTCGATGACTTCGTGGTGCATTTTGGTCGGTTGCAGGTACTGGCCCAGTGTCAGAATATCCAGTCCGTTTTCAACCAGATCATCCATCACTTTAAAAACTTCTTCCTGCGTTTCGCCCAGGCCCAGCATAATGCCAGTTTTGGTACGCTTACCGAATGCTTTCGTACGCTGAATCTGCTCCAGACTGCGGCTGTATTTAGCCTGTGGACGAACGGGACGGTATAGCCGCTCCACGGTTTCCATATTGTGTGAAACCACTTCCTGGCCGGCTGAAATCATGCGTTCCAAAGCGGGCCAGTTTCCTTTCGTATCCGGAATCAGGGTTTCAATCGTCGTACTCGGACTCAATTCTTTCGTCAGACGAACCGTATCATACCAGATTTCTGCTCCCCGGTCTTTCAGTTCGTCACGGTTGACGGACGTAATCACGGCGTGTTTCACACCCATGATTTTAATGGCCTCAGCCACGCGTCGGGGTTCGTCAGCGTCATATTCGTTTGGACGGCCCGTCGCTACGGCACAGAAGGTACAGGAACGCGTACAGACATTGCCTAAAATCATGAACGTGGCCGTACCCGCTCCCCAGCATTCGCCCATGTTGGGACAATTGCCCGACTGACAAATGGTGTGAAGCTTGTATTCATCCACCACCTGCCGCACATTGCGGTATTCCGGACCCGTCGGGAGTTTTACTCGCAACCATTCGGGTTTACGGGTAGAAGAACCCGGTCTGTTTAAACCAGCCGGTTCAGTTTTCGTAATAACGGGTAGCTCGATCATCCCAATATCAATTGCTGATTTGACAAACAATGGGTTTATCAACGTAAATACAAAGGTAATGAGCTAACCGGGAATGCGTAGAAAAAGTTGCTTTGAACACGGATTTTAAGGTAAACCCGGTTAATGGTTGGGAGCGGGGGCTTTTCGGAGAAGAAATGCCTTTTTACGGATGTTTCATCCGTAAATCTTTGAATACCTGTAGCGGATTTAGTTCTTGGGTTTACTTTTGAAGTTTTAATTCAGTATCTATGGCAACTGCAAAAATTACGTACTTAGGACAGCTCCGCACGCAAGGCGTCCACCTTAAATCAGGTTCAGAAATCTTAACGGACGCTCCCGTAGACAATCACGGCAAAGGAGAAGCGTTTTCACCTACGGATCTGGTGGCATCCGCTCTGGGATCATGTATGCTTACAATCATGGGTATTGTGGCCCAACGCGATGGAATTGACATTACGGGTACAGAAGTAGAAGTAACGAAAAGTATGGCGGAAAGCCCCCGACGGATTGGCCAACTGGAAGTAAAACTGAAAATCAAAACTAATCAACCGTTGACGGAAACCCGGCGGAAGAAACTGGAAAACGCGGCTCTTACCTGCCCGGTAGCTGAAAGTCTGCATCCGGATTTGAAGCAGGTGGTGAGTTTTGAGTTTTTGGTTTAGAGTTTCCAGTTTCCAGTTTCCAGTTTCCAGTTT
>NZ_NMPS01000251.1:0-3467 GCF_002261125.1 Siphonobacter sp. BAB-5385
CAAGGACAAGGAGCAGAAAGTGAAGGAGTTTGTTAACGACGCCTCCAAACGGGGAATTCATTTCGTGTAGTCTACTTCTCAAGAGACATAAAAAAGGATACGGAAGTCTGACTTCCGTATCCTTTTTATCGCAGATTCCCTGTTATTCGCCCTGTTTTTCCCAGCCCTGAGCCGTCAGCGGGATGGCCTCATTTTGCTTGGTAATAAACAACGCTTCCTGCGGATCGGCGGAAATAAAGCCGATGAAGCTAATATCCGTTGTATGATCCAGAATTTTCTGATAATCCTCCTGCCGAATCGTAAAGAGCAGTTCATAATCCTCCCCACCGTTCAAAGCCGCCGTAAAAGGTCCCAGATTCAACTCCGTAGCCGCCAGGTATGATTTCTGATGAATGGGAATTTGTTCTTCGAAAACGCGTACGCCCAAGCCCGATTCCGCCGCCAGGTGACGTAATTCGGAAGCTAATCCATCGGATACATCAATCATGGAGGTAGGTACAATATTCAGTTCCCGCAATTGTTTGATAATATCGAGTCGGGCGTCGGGTTTGAGTTGCCGTTGCAGGACGTACTCATGGCCCGCCAAGATAGGCTGACTTTCAGGTGCATCAAGAAACACTTGTTTTTCCCGTTCCAGAATCTGCAAACCCAGGTAAGCCCCACCCAGGTCACCACTGACACAAATAATATCGTTAACGGAGGCTCCGCTGCGATACGTTATCTGGTCTTTTTCTACAGTACCCAGGGCCGTTATCGAAAGAATCAATCCTGAACGCGAGCTAGTCGTATCGCCACCTACTAATTCCACTTCATAATCCTCACAAGCCGTCAGAATACCGGCGTATAATTCATCGACCGCTTCTATGGAAAAACGGTTACTCAGAGCAAGACTTACGGTTACCTGCGTAGGCAGGCCGTTCATAGCCAGAATATCTGAAATACCTGCTACGATGAGCTTGTAGCCCAAGTGCTTGAGCGGTACATAACTTAAATCAAAGTGAACCCCTTCGACCATCAATTCCGTTGAAACCAACTGATAGTCAACACTTCCTTTACTTACCGCCGCATCATCACCGATGCCCTTAACGGTTCGGGCGTGGGAAAACTGTTTTTGAGAGGCGATGCGATGGATAAGTCCAAATTCGCCCAAAATATTCAATTCCGTACGTTCTTCCATTCTTGTGAAACCTCCCGGAGAAGGCTTTAGTTTCCGGCTAAAGAAAAAGCCTCCCGTAGTACGGAGGCTTTACAAAAATAGCTTGAAATTAGATATGAGCAGCCGAAAAGGTGAAAGCCTTCGGCGGGAGTGCTAGGGATTGACGAGTTGGTACTCGTTGTTCGTATTCCCCGTTTTGGGATCGGGCGTCGTACGCGTCAGGTTAAGTTGGGTTTCCGTAGGTGAACCATTGATGTTAAATTCAACCGTACCATTACTTCCCGTGGGCTGGGGCTGAAGATTCGTCAGCGTCAGTTTTTTGTTGTCGGATGAAATCGTCCAGTTACCAACAAACGTTACATCGTCGATGGCAGTCCACCGTACCGTTTGCTGGGCGGTATTACTCAGATCGAGTTTGAATTTGGAATACGTTGTTTTGATATTGCTTGCCCCCCCCTTCGTATAGACCAGCGTATTATTCTCCTTTACCGTATTTACCGTCCATACTTTACGGATAATTTCGGAAACAGGTTTTGAGTTTGGTTTCTTACAACTACCAGCCATCAGGACGGTCAGGGCCAGGAGAGTATACGAAAGTAAATATCTTTTCATCTGAATTTCATTTTTGCACTAAAATAGCGGAAATACGAGACTTCCCATCAACCGATACTGAAAACGCAAAAAATTGGCGATTATTGGTCTTTCAAGCAGGATTTAATGGAAACGTATCAAACCTATACCAAGGCCCAGCTCGCCTTACGAAACGGTCAGGACCGGGAAGAAATCTGGGTGGCTTTTCAGGGAACGATTTACGATGTAACCTCTTCTCGGCTATGGCGAAACGGCAAACATTACGAACATTGGGCCGGGCAGGATCTGACGGAAGAACTGGGCGACGCCCCCCATTCTGAACGGGTTTTTGAACGGTTTCGGATAATTGGGAAGCTGCGTTTGTGATAGAAGTAAAGTTTGAAATGGGTTTGAGGTTTAAAGTTTGAGAAGTTAGTACAATGGATTTTATCCCATCATACTGACTTCTCAAACCTTACACTTTTTCAAACTTTAAACTTATCCAAACCTTACATCCAGTCAAACCTCTTATAACTTCACCAGTACGGATTCGATCGTAGACCGGTGGGGTTCGTACTGTGCGGGTAATTTAAGGTTTTGACCTAATTCTTCCAGCGACTCATCGACCGTAAAACCGGGGTTATCCGTAGCAATTTCGAAGAGTACACCACCGGGTTCGCGGAAGTACAGGCTGTGGAAATACTGCCGGTCAATCTGCGGCGTAATATTCAGACCACGACTCTCGATTTTTTCCCGCAGAGCCAGTTGGGCTGCATCGTCTTTCACCCGGAAGGCAACGTGGTGCACGCTCCCCCCTGCTACATGACCGCGACGCTCACCGGGTACTTCTACCAAATCAATGACGTTCGCCGTTTCGCTATTGGGATTCACGAAGCGGTACCGATTCACGTGCTCCATTTCTAATTTATAATCCAGTAATTCCGTCAGGATTTCTGCCGTCGGCTGAATGTTCGCCAGCGTCAGCGTTGTACCTGAGAATCCTTTGATGGCCTGAGCATCGCCAATTTCAGCGGTGGTATTTCCGGAACGGTTATCTTTCTGTGAGGTCACCGTCAACTCCAGTTTCAATCCGTCGGGATCGAGTACGGTCAGGTATTCTTCGCCGAATTTCGTGGCGGGTTTATTGTAGATGACGCCGTGTTGCTCAAGGCGTTTGAGCCAAAAGTCCAGGCTTCCTTCGGGTACGGAAAAACCGACTTCCGTGGCCTGACCCGTTCCTCTGCGACCTTGCGGTACGGCATTCCCCCAGGGGAAGAAGGTCCAGATGGTACCGGGTTCAGCCTGATAGTTTCCGTAGTAGAAGTGATACGTCTGCGGATCGTCGAAGTTGACTGTTTTTTTCACAAACCGCATGCCCAGTACTTTGGTATAAAAATCATAATTTTTCTTGGCATCACCGGCAATTGCCGTTACGTGGTGAAGGCCTATCACATTGGTTTCCATGATCTTTCGTGTTTACTATTCGACTGATTTGATGATACAAAGCTCATCAATTGTAGCCTGCCAAAGAATGGCGGAATCGCGGAAAGGCTTGTCGAAATCAGGGAAGGAAGCAGTTTCCGTACCGTCGTGTACTGTTTTATAGGAATCAACTCTCCAGTTCCATATCAGCTCAACTCCTCTAATGCAAACGTTCTAACCCTGGAGGGATTCCATGTGATCAACCCCGTATGCAATGCGGGATATAGATGCGTCCCGCCCGGTAGGCACAGCCTACCCA